>PHCM01000112.1 GCA_002842255.1 Betaproteobacteria bacterium HGW-Betaproteobacteria-2
CCAGGACATCTGGCTTACCGGGCGACCGCTGGATCGCTTCAGTTTTCCTTCCGGCCACACGCTGCATGCGGTCGCTTTCAGCCTGGTGATGCTGGCCTATTATCCGCAACTGTTCTGGCTGATCATGCCGTTCACGGTATTGGTGGCATTGTCGCGTGTGGTGCTGGGTCTGCATTATCCGAGTGATGTGCTGGCCGGTGCTGCGATAGGCGCGTTGATTGCACTGGTGTCGCTTGCTGTCTGATACTTGATCATCTGATATTCAATCCGGCAAATCCTGACCGGAATTTGCCGTTGGCTGCAGGGTTGCGGGTATTGCAAATCACCCCATTTCAAAACGTTCTATTTCAAACTGCTCTATTTCAAACCAACCCAACAGATCAGCTGCGACTGGTCTGTACTTCTTCACTGAAATAATCGATAGGTGCCGGGTGCAGCAGATCGAGATGTGCTCGACATTGGCGTCGCCATGCTGCCAGTTCCTGTTCGGACAGATGCTTCAGTTCCGCTTCCCAGCTCGGGCGTTCGCCTTCCAGTACGCTACCGATATCGGCCATCGCATCTTGGGTCTTGGCAATGTAATAGATGAAATGCCTGCCCATGCGGCTATCGATGAATTTGCTGCCGTGATAGATGAAGTTCGGGATGCGCACGCTGCGCAGCAAGTTATCCCAGAATGCGAGCTTCTTCAATGCCTTGCCGGTACGCGTTGCGGAACAGTGGAACTGCGGCGCTACAAAGTCAGTGAGGGATTCGTGATGGGTGTTCAACAGTTTTCCGGGAGTATGCTCCATCAGTGGCGATAGATGCGCATCCATGGCCCATTCGGCGGCGATATGAGTGACAAGCCCGCGTTCGATCCACATGGCCTCGTAGGCCGGCACAAAGTGGTTGTGCGCGATGACATCGACATACAGATGGCTGGCGTAGCCGATGGCGATGGCGGTTTCCTCGTCAGAACGTGCCGATGCCAGTAACTGGTGCGCATTCTCCCAAAGGTGCGTGTGGCGGAATGTAGGTGAGACGATAGCCAGGTCGGGCAGGCAGGCACCGGCCATCACCAGTTCGGGGAATTGCCGGATCGTACGTTGCAGCCGAGGGTCGAGCAAAGGCATGGCCCATAGCAGTGATTGTGCGAAATAGAGATGGGTAAGCAGACCCCATGCGTTGACATCGGTGCTGTAGAGTACGAACGGAGCCAGCCAATAGCAGTATTTCGGTAATCTGCCGCCTGGAGTTTTTCTGCTCAGCCTGACTGTCATGCTGCGCACTTTGCGCAACAGACGTGAACCGGATGTTGCAGATTTGTGATTTTATTGTGACAGCCTGATGCCGGGATGTGACTTTGCTATACTGGCGCGCTGATTAATCTGACATTTACAGGAATATCATGGAAAGCCCGTATAAAGGCAAAACCGGACTGCGTCGTCTGCTCAATGCATTCGGCTACTCAATGGCAGGCTTCAAGGCCGCTTTCAAGAATGAGGATGCCTTCCGTCAGGAAGTGATGATGGCTGTCATCCTCCTGCCGTTGGCCGTCTACCTTGGTAAGACCGGCATGCAAACAGCATTGATGATCGCCTGTGTGCTGCTGGTCATGATCGTCGAATTGCTCAATTCCTCAATCGAGGCGACCGTGGACCGGATATCTCTGGAGAATCACCAACTGGCCAAACGCGCCAAGGATATCGGCAGTGCGGCGGTGCTATTAAGCTTGGTCAATCTGGTGGTAGTCTGGGGCTTGTTGATCTTCGGTCAGGCGTGAAAGCGACTTTCGTGACAGATTGAAGACATTCACCTTACTGTCACAATCTGGCGTTAGCATGCTGAAACCATGCAACCAACCATGAGGTAAGGCTTGAAAATCCTGTTCGTTTCAGATGTCTATTTCCCTCGCGTCAATGGCGTTTCAACTTCCATACGCACCTTTGTCTATCAGTTGCAGGAACTGGGGCATGAAGTGCACCTGGTGGCACCGGATTACGGCGTAGCGACGGAAGACGAAGCCTGGATCAGGCGCATTCCCGCCCGCAAAATCTATTTCGATCCGGAAGACCGCTTGATGAAATACGGTCTGGCGTTGGACCAGCTGATGCAGTTGCGTAGCGAACAATACGACCTCGTGCATATCCACACCCCGTTCGCCGCGCATTATCTCGGCCAGAAACTGGCGCATTTGCTCGATGTACCCTGTGTCGAGACCTATCACACTTTCTTTGAAGACTATCTGCATCATTACCTGCCCTGGATGCCTCGCCGAACCGCACGCGGCATCGCCCGTTTTGTCTCGCGGCGTCAATGCAACGGCGTCGATGCCATCGTTGCGCCATCGCAGCCCATGCTCGATGTCTTGCGTTCATATGGTGTCAAGGTTAAGGCCGAAGTGATTCCCACCGGCCTGCAGGCGCAAAGTTTCGCGGCGGCCGATGGCGCAGCATTCCGCGAGAAATATCAGATTCCACACGACAGGCCGATGGCGCTCTATGTCGGCCGGGTCGCCTTTGAAAAGAACATCGATTTTCTGCTGCGCATGGCTTCTGAACTGCGAGAGATGCAGCCGGATGTGTTGCTGGTAGTCGCCGGCGAAGGGCCTGCCGAAAAAAGCCTGCATCAGTTGGCAATAGAATTGAACCTGCAGAACAACATCCGCTTTATCGGCTATCTGGATCGCAACACCGAGTTGAACGGTTGTTACAAGGCGGCGGATGTATTCGTCTTTTCATCCAAATCCGAAACTCAAGGCTTGGTGATTATCGAAGCCATGGCACAAGGCACGCCCGTGGTGGCGATTGCCGAGCTTGGTACCAAATCTATTTTGATTGAAGGCGAAGGCGCGCTGATAGCACCGGAAGAGGAAGTCATCTTTGCAGAGCGCGTAAATAGCCTGTTGCAGAATAAAAAGGTACGGAATGCACTAGGTGCAAAAGCCAGAGCCTATGTTGAGGAAAAATGGACTTCACGTGCGCAGGCAGAACGGGTGGTTGAGTTTTATCAGGGTATGCTGAATAAAAAGTAGTTCATGTGTTAATTAGATATAAAAAAGCACCTCGGAAGGTGCTTTTTTTTGTTTTTTTGCAAAAAAGGATATTGATGAAGTTTTCGGTATTTTTCATAGAATTAGAAATCGTTGGCTTGTTCGACATTTTTTAATAGATTACAGTTTGGTGTCGTGTGACTATAAGAATATCAATAGGGGTTAATGATGGGTCAAATAAAGGCAGGTGAAACTCTATTTAGGGAGCTGTATGACGTTTTGGGATTCGCCAATGAAGACGATTTATTCAAACATGAAGTTAGGCTTTTCCCAACAGGCAATACTGAACTTGAGAATGCAACGACATCAATTTTTCTTGCCTCTTTGGCTGCAGTAAAGGAGTTTAGAGAGGATCTGTTTCAAGAAATTGGTTTTAACAAAATTAAAAATAAAAATATTAATGTCCATGCTTTTACTGAAGTTAAAA
The DNA here is from genome assembly GCA_002842255.1 of Betaproteobacteria bacterium HGW-Betaproteobacteria-2. Classification (GTDB taxonomy): domain Bacteria; phylum Pseudomonadota; class Gammaproteobacteria; order Burkholderiales; family Methylophilaceae; genus UBA6140. The sequence goes on from PHCM01000112.1 coordinate 3,462, forward strand.
AGGATGACAAGAATAATCAATGTAGACCTGATGCTCTGCTCGTAGTTACTAGCGGTAAAACCAATCCATTAATTGAATGGATTGGTTTTATTGAATCCAAAGTTGGAAATAATCATTTACAGCAAAATCAAATTGATTGTTATGTAGATTTCGGAAAAGAGATTGGTGTTGACAACATAATTACAATTTCAAATTACATAGCAACATCACCGAATGCTAGTCCATTTAGTACTAAAAAAAGAAACTTCAATCTTTATCATTGGTCATGGACCTATCTAAAAGTTACTGCAAAAAGATTAATTCGGTCCGGGATAGTTCAGGACTCAGATCACGAATATATGCTCAGAGAGTTGAGGCGTTATTTTGATTGCCATTCTAAATTAACAAATTTTACAAATATGGGTGGTCTTGAATGGAAAGAAGCTGTTCAGAAATGCCGTGATTTAGGCCGGGATGCGAAATTACCTAAAACGTGCACAGATGCACTGATTGAATCTTACAAGCAAGAAGAGAAAGATATTGCGTTACAGTTAACTGATAGCAATCAAAAAGGATTGTATGTTCAGCTTGACGGAATCAAGTCTGATCGTGAAGAAGAGCTACTTGTAATGTTGTTAAAAGAGAGGAGTTTTACTTCAAATTACATTATTAACCAAAATAAAAACTGGAAATTTGGAATCAAAGTAGACTTCATTAAATTGGAAGTGGAATGTGTTACTAGTGTTGTAATCGAGAAGGGAAAAGCACAATCACAGACAACTTCATTGATAAACATGATGCAAAATGCAGGACACACATCACAAATACTTGTGAATGCAATTTATCTTCGCAATAAAACTCCAGATCAAGATGGAGTAACTCTTCAGCAACTGCTTGAGCAGAAAAATTCTACAAAATCAATATATTACTCAACTGTAAACAAAGATATGGGTGATGAGATTCGTTATTTCCAAATTAAAACTAAAGACTTGCTAGGATCTGAATTTATGGCTCCATTAAAGTTTGTTCAGCGTTTGGAAGATATTGCCCAGAGATTTCTTGAGCATGTAATGGTAAATATTGAATAATTCTAAAGATTATTTGAAATTCTACTCTTGAGCTAACTCGGCCTTTCTTTAGCTTCCGCCGACCTTTCCCGTTTCTTGGCTTCTTCCTTCCTTACATCATCAATTACGCGCATCACGTTTTTCAAATCAACGGGTTTATGGTCTTCCTTGAAACGCCCGGTTAATGGCACATCCGGGTGCAAGTCACCATGCGCATACAGCGCCCATATCTCTTTGCCGTATTGGGTTTTGAGCAACTGCGGGGCAAAGCGCCCGAAGTAATTCCTGAGGTTTTCCACGTCGCGTTCCAGCATGCTGCTTGCATGGTTATTGCCTGCGGCATCGACTGCTTGCGGCAGGTCAATGATGACAGGGCCATCGTGGCTGAGCAGGATATTGAATTCTGAAAGGTCGCCATGAACGATACCGGCAGACAGCATGCGCACCACTTCGCGCAATAGCGTCTGGTGGTGCATCAAGGCTTCTGCCTCGGTGAATTCCACATCATTCAATCTCGGTGCGGCACTGCCATTGGCATCGGTCACCAGTTCCATCAGCAACACGCCTTCGTGAAAATTGTATGGCTTGGGTACGCGAACACCGGCGGCATCCAGGCGGAACAGCGCATCGACTTCTGCACTTTGCCAGGCTTCTTCCTGCGCTTGGCGGCCGTATTTGGAGCCTTTTTGCATGGCACGCGCCTGACGGCTGTTTTTGACGCGTCGGCCTTCGGTGTAATCCACACTCTGGCGAAAGCTGCGTTTATCAGCTTCCTTGTACACTTTTGCGCATCGTACTTCATCACCGCAACGGACGACATATACGGTGGCTTCCTTGCCGCTCATGAGCTGACGGAGGACTTCGTCAATCAGGCCGTCTTCAATCAGGGGTTCGAGTCTTTTAGGTGGTTTCATAGGAAGGGATGATACGGCATGGGATGAATATAAGGCGTATTAACCGTGCAAAATAATTACCGAAAGGTAACTTTAATTATAAAACCCACCTCAACAAACAACTAAATTACCTTTCGGTAATTTTTTATTGCAAATTCACATCGGCCGTGTAATATATTACCGATAGGTAATATATTGGGGTGTGCTATGACGAATAACGACAGCAAGCTGGGCCAGCCAGTGGCAATAAAATCTA
>PHCM01000113.1 GCA_002842255.1 Betaproteobacteria bacterium HGW-Betaproteobacteria-2
CCGGCTTCTGCTTCGTGGTTTGTTTCGGGGGCTTCCAGTATTTCAGTGAGGGTTCGCATGTTGAAATCGCATATTGAATCAGAGTGAAGTAAATTCCGGCTTTGCCTTAGAATTATAGGTTATGAAAACAGATTCAAACTGGCGCCTGCTTCCAGGTTTCGAACAGCTTGCTGCGATTTTCGGCAGCCTGAATGCCATATTCCGGCTGCAAGGTGAACATATCACCGGCGAACGCATCTCCAACGTCATCCGCGTCGAGCATCAGGGCATACGCTACTACGTTAAACGCTATTACGTTGCCGGTAAAGGCTTGCGACGCTTCTTCGGCAAACCACGTATCCAGAGCGAATGGGAGAACCTGTTGTGGTTTGCGCAGCAGGGCATCCCGACCGCCCCGGTCGTTGCCTATGGCATGCAGAAAAGATTCGGCCTGTTCCGGCGCGGCGCGCTCATCACGCAGGAAATCCCGGACACCCGGGATCTGGCCGATATCGCCAGAAGCCATGACCCGAGACTGGCAGACCGGCAATGGGTCAAACACATCAGCCAGCAGGTGGCAGATGCCATGCATATCATGCACGCGCACCATTTCATCCATAACGATTTCAAATGGCGCAACCTGCTGGTGGACAGCCGGGGCCAGCTGTATTTGATCGACTGTCCGCTCGGCGATTTCTGGAGCGGAAAGCTGTTCGAGCATCGGGTATTGAAGGAATTCGCGACGCTCGACCGCGTGGCACGGTACAAATTAAGCAATACACAACGCCTGCGTTTTTATCTGCAATACGTGCAGAAGAACAAACTGGCCACCGAGGACAAGGCCTTTCTGCGCAAACTCGCACAACGCAAGGAACGCAGGGTCAGCAGCTTTGCTCGGGGTAATGGCGCATTAAGTGCTTGAATTCGAGCCACAGAGGACACAGAGCACACAGAGGAAAATCGGCACGCAACATTTCAATGCAGCACCCAGCCTCCAAGCCACTCTTCATCCTTGCTATTTTTTCTCTATGGTGCTTTTCTCTGTGGCCTCTGTGAACTCTGTGGCTAACTGATTTTTTATTCTAATAATCAAATCACTATCCGGATTAGGTTTCAACTGCCGTATCGCGTAAAATAGCGCCTTTTCGTCTTTAGCCAGCCCCATGAGTACCTTGCAGGAAGAAATCAAACGTCGTCGCACCTTTGCCATCATCTCCCACCCGGATGCCGGTAAAACCACGCTCACCGAAAAACTGCTGTGGTTCGGCGGTGCGATTCAGGTCGCCGGCGAAGTGCGTGGCCGCAAGGCGGCACGCCATGCCACCTCGGACTGGATGGAACTGGAAAAACAACGCGGCATCTCGGTGACCTCATCCGTCATGCAGTTCCCCTACCGCGAGCACATGATCAACCTGCTCGACACCCCGGGCCACGACGACTTTTCGGAAGATACCTATCGCACACTGACGGCGGTCGACTCCGCCGTCATGGTCATCGACTCGGTCAACGGCGTCGAAGCGCAGACCATCAAGCTGCTCAACGTCTGCCGCATGCGCGACACTCCCATCATCACTTTCATCAACAAGCTGGACCGCGAATCGCGTGCACCCATCGAGTTGCTGGACGAAATTGAATCGGTACTCGGCATGCAGTGCGCGCCGATGACTTGGCCGATCGGCATGGGCAAGACTTTCCGCGGCGTTTATAACCTCTATACCGACAGCATTTCCTTCTTTGACCGCAATGCCGAAAAAGGCACCTCGGAAACGATTCAAGGCCTGGACAACCCGCGGCTGGATGAACTGATCGGCCACCAGGCCGAAGAGCTGCGCATCGACGTCGAACTGGTACGCGGCGCCTCGCACAGCTTTGACAAGGAGGATTACCTCTCCGGCAAGCAGACACCTGTCTATTTCGGCTCCGCCATCAACAACTTCGGCGTGCAATCCCTGCTGGATGCCGTGGTCGATCTCTCACCGGCACCGCTGCCACGGCAGACCGCTACACGCCAGGTGGACCCGGATGAACCCAAATTCTCCGGCTTTGTGTTCAAGATCCAGGCCAATATGGACCCCAAGCACCGCGACCGCATCGCCTTTCTGCGCGTCTGCTCCGGCCGTTTCGAACGCGGCATGAAGATCAAGCAGGCCTCTACCGGCAAATTGCTGGCGGTCAACAACGCCATCACTTTCATGGCGCAAGACCGTACCACCATGGATGAAGCCTATTCCGGCGACATCATCGGCATTCCCAACCACGGCACCATCAAGCTCGGCGACACTTTCTCCGAAGGCGAAACGCTGAAGTTCATCGGCATCCCGTCCTTCGCGCCGGAATATTTCCGCCGCGCTCGCATCAAGAACCCGCTGAAGATGAAGCAGTTGCAGTTAGGCTTGAAACAACTGGCGGAAGAAGGCGCGACCCAGGTCTACCGGCCAATGTTGAGCAATGACATGATCCTGGGCGCTGTCGGTATCCTGCAGTTCGATGTCGTGGCGCACCGGCTTGAACATGAATACAGCGTCGATGTCGTCTTCGAGAACGTCGACTGCTCGACCGCACGCTGGCTGCGCGGCTCTGAAGCCGACCTGAAGTCGATTGCCGACAAGTACGGCTTCAATGTCGCACTCGACGGCGCCGGCGATTACGTTTACCTGGCACCCAACCGCGTCAATCTGCAAATGGCGCAGGAACGCTATCCGGATATCCAGTTCCTGGAAACCCGGGAAATTTTCTAGAAATATACTGGGAATATTTCCCGAGAAAGCCGCAGCCTCTTGCCAGTTTAGAGGCCGAACCTGTAATTTGCGATTGCATAGTAGGTCTCTGAACTGAAATGCAATCTTTGCCAGCCTCCTGGCCGGCTGCCACTCTTACAGGGGAAAAATAATGAAGAAACTTCTGCTTATTGTTGCAAGTGTCATCGCTTTCTCGGTCAATCCTGCCTTTGCTGCTGTCGATATCAATACCGCCACCGCTGCACAACTGGAATCGGTGGACGGCATCGGTCCGAAAAAGGCGGAAGCCATTGTCGAATACCGCAAGAAAAATGGTTCGTTCAAATCGGTCGACGATCTGGAAAACGTCAAGGGCCTGGGCAAGGCCAGCATCGACAAGATGCGCAACGAGCTGACCGTTGGCGCCGCCAAGAAAACGGCAGCTGCACCAGCCAAAAAATAGACTGCACTATTGGCAACAAACCGGCAACAATAAAAAAGCCCCGGAAATCCGGGGCTTTTTTATTGCACGCGCTTCTTTATTGCAAACTTACTTCACGCGCATGCCGGGCTGTGCGCCGCTGTCAGGCGACAGGATGAAAGGCCCGCCACGCTCGTCACTGGCCGCCAGCACCATACCCTCGCTCAAACCAAACTTCATCTTGCGCGGCGCCAGGTTGGCAACCACCACCGTCAAACGACCCTTCAGTGTTTCCGGATCGTAAGCCGACTTGATGCCGGCGAAAACGTTGCGGGTCTTTTCCTCGCCGATATCCAGCGTCAGTTGCAGCAGTTTCTCCGCGCCTTCGACATGGTTGGCATCGACGATTTTGGCGATACGCAGATCGACCTTGGTGAAATCATCAATACTGATATAACTGGCTCCTTCCGCCGCCGGGGCGCTGGCTGCCGGAGCAGCAGGTGTTGTTGTTGCTTGCATGGTTTCCTTGTTGGCTTCTGTCATGGCTTCTATCTGTTTAGGGTCTATACGGGTAATCAAATGCTCATAGGTCTTGATGGCGTGGCCGGCCGGCAAGCTGGAATTCACAGCAGGCCAATCCAACGGGGCTACATTGAGGAAGGCTTCGATCTCCTCGGCGAGCTTCGGCAATATCGGTTTCAGATACAAGGTCAGCAAACGGAACATCTCCAGCGCATCGGAGCAGACTTGCTGCAGCGCACTGGCCTGCGCCTCGTCCTTGGCCATGACCCACGGTGCTTTTTCCGCCACAAAGCCGTTGGCAACGTCAGCGAGACGCATGATCTCACGCAGGGCACGACCGAAATCGCGCTGCTCATAACTCTCGGCAATGGCCGCAGCCTGTGCCTGCATCTCGGCAACCACCGGGTTGTTGCCGGTTGGGTTTAGCTTACCGTCGAAACGCTTGCTGATGAACCCGGCCGTACGGCTGGCGATATTGATGTACTTGCCGACCAGGTCGCTGTTGACACGTGCAACGAAGTCCTCGAGGTTGAGGTCGATATCTTCCATCGTGCCGTTCAACTTCGCGGCATAGTAGTAACGCAGGTATTCCGGGTTCTTCACATGTTGCAGATAACTCTCGGCAGTAATGAAAGTGCCGCGCGACTTCGACATCTTCTCGCCGTTGACGGTGAGAAAACCGTGGGCGAACACCTTGGTCGGCGTACGGTAGCCGGAGTAGTGCAGCGTGGCCGGCCAGAACAAGGCATGGAAATAGAGGATGTCCTTGCCGATGAAGTGATAGAGCTCGGTCTGGCTGCCAGCTTTCCAGTATTCGTCGAAATTCAGCCCGGCTTTTTGATTGCCGTCAGCTGATTGCCGACTCTTTATACACAGGTTCTTGAAACTGGCCATGTAGCCGATCGGCGCATCGAGCCAGACATAAAAATACTTGCCCGGCGCATCCGGGATCTCGAAGCCGAAATACGGCGCGTCACGCGAAATATCCCAGTCGGACAAGCCGGACTCGAACCACTCGCCCATCTTGTTGGCCGCCTCGGCCTGCAAGGTGCCGGAACGTGTCCAGCTTCTGAGAAAGTCCTCGCACTCGGACAGCTTGAAGAAGTAATGCTCGGTCTCCTTGCGCACCGGCGCTGCGCCGGAAACGGCGGAGAACGGGTTGATCAGCTCAGTCGGGTTGTAGGTCGCGCCGCAGACTTCGCAGGAATCACCGTACTGGTCCTTGGCGTGGCACTTGGGGCACTCGCCCTTGATGAAACGGTCCGGCAGGAACATGTTCTTGACCGGGTCGTAAAACTGTTCGATGGTCCTGGTGGCGATCTTGCCGTCGGCCTTCAGTGCCTGGTAGATGCCGCACGCCAGTTCGCGATTTTCCTCGGAATTGGTCGAATAGTAATTATCGAAATTCACCAGGAAGCCGGCAAAATCAGTGCTATGTTCGGCATGCACGCGGTCGATCAGTTGTTCCGGCGTGATGCCCTCTTTCTCCGCCCGCAGCATGATGGGCGTGCCATGCGTGTCGTCGGCACAGACATAATGCACATCATGCCCCTGCATCTTCAGGAAGCGCACCCAGATGTCGGTCTGGATATATTCCACCAGGTGGCCGAGGTGGATGCTGCCATTGGCATAAGGCAATGCAGAGGTAACGAGGATTTTGCGTGGCTGTGGCTGTGTATCTGACATTTAGCGAGATTCGAGTTTTAAGTGACTGAACGAAACCGGCATTTTAGCAAATGCAGCGGGCTTGCGCTTTGCTATCTTGTCTCAACCAAACCGATGTTCACGCAATATCGCGTGCAGTTTCAATCGCGCATGCAGTAAAAATGCACATGGGCTAAAATTGCCTTCTCACCCAACACTTTGCAAAAGCAGGATTCCGGCATGGCCATCACAGAAACGCAGATTCAGGAAACACTCAAGACATTGCTCGACCCCAATACCGGCAAG
>PHCM01000114.1 GCA_002842255.1 Betaproteobacteria bacterium HGW-Betaproteobacteria-2
ATGGTCAGGTGTGATTCAACCAGCCATGCAACCAGTTCGCTATCAGCTTTCGGTAGACCGTGCTGCCGGCAGAATCTTCTCGCATCGACAGCGCCGAGTGTGGAATGGTCACCGTCGCGACCTTTGGCAATATCATGGAACAGCGCGCCCAGGTAAAGCAGTTGTGGAGCATCAAACTCGGAGAACAGCCTGCTGCAGAGCGGGAATTCATGGTTGAACCGGGGTAACGCGAAGCGACGCAGATTGCGAAGCACATTCAGAATATGCTCATCGACCGTGTAGACGTGGAACAGGTCATGCTGCATCTGGCCGACAATGCGGCCAAAACCCGGGATATAGCGGCCAAGAATGCCGTAGCGGTTCATCAATCTGAGCGCGTGCGTGACGCCGACAGGCTCCTGCAGTATCTTGATGAAAAGCATCCTGTTCTTGTCAGATAGCCGAAATTCCCGGTTGACCAGACTTTTGACGCGATGCAGGGTGCGCAGCAGGTTGGGGCTCATACCCTTGAGCTCCTGATGCTGTTCCAGCAGCAGGAAGCTCTCCAGTATGGCCGATGGCTCACGTTGCAGGATGCTGGTCGACTTGATCTCAAGCTGTCCATGACGCGCTTCAAAACGCGCATTGATTGGCGTCGTCGCCATATCGTCAGGCTTGATGCGCTCCTCAAGCAGCTGTAACAGGATGTCATTCATCAGACTAATGAATTTTGCGCTGTTGTAAAAACCGTACATCAACTGCTCACTGGCGCGTCGTCGCGGAGTGTTACTGAAGCCCAGTGCCTTGGCCATATCATTCTGGAAATCAAAGATCAGCCTGTCTTCGCGGCGATTGGCCAGATAGTGCAAACGAATGCGCAGCATTTGCAGATGCCGCTCATGGCGACGAATCTGTCGCGCCTCGGGCTGTGTGATCAGCCCGTGCCTGACCAGCGCCCCCCAATCATGTCCAAGACCCAGACTGCGGCTGATCCACAGCACATTCTGCAAATCACGCAGGCCGCCTGGGCTTTCCTTGATGTTGGGTTCCAGATTGTATGCCGTATCGTTAAAACGGGCATGGCGCTGTTGCTGCTCCAACATCTTGGCTTGATAGAACTCGGCAGGCTTGACGATGCTGGCAAGCAGCTTTTCAAAATGCCGATAGAGATCCTTGTCGCCAATCAGATAGCGCGATTCCAGCAGATTGGTCTGCACGGTAGCATCCTTGGCTGCTTCTTCCGCACATTCCTGAAGATTCCTGACGCTATGGCCGACCGCCAGGCCGATATCCCAGAACAGGCCAATCAGTGACTCAATCGAGCGGTCGATATCAGCATTGGGTTGTTCCGGCAGCAGGATCAGCAGATCCACATCGGAATGAGGGAAGAGTTCGCCGCGTCCATAGCCGCCGACCGCAATCAGGCAGACCTCCGGACTGATTTTTGCTGCCAGCCACAAGTCCTGTAGCAGGACATCTACCAGCCGGCTGTGCTTCTTCAGCAGGCGCGAGGTGTTGGCATGCGCATCGAATTCGGCCTTGAGCGCCGCCTGCTCGCTTTGCAAACGTTGACGCCAGCTTCTGGCGAAGGTGTCCGGTTCCTGGCTGGCTTTAGTCAAACTTATGCCTGTATGACGGCAGCCGGTGCGGGTGCGTCGGCAGAAACGGTCAACACTTCATAGCCGGTTTCGGTTACCAGCACCGTATGCTCCCACTGGGCCGACAGGCTGTGATCCTTGGTGACGATAGTCCAGCCGTCATTCAGCTGTTTGATATCACGTTTGCCGGCGTTGATCATAGGTTCGATGGTGAAGATCATACCGGCCTGCAGCTTGAGCCCGCTACCGGGCCTGCCGTAGTGCAATACCTGTGGATCTTCATGGAATTTCTTGCCGATGCCGTGGCCGCAGAACTCGCGCACAACGCTGTAACCGTTTTTCTCAGCGTAGGACTGTATTGCGTGACCAATGTCGCCCAACGTGGCACCCGGCTTGACCTTGGAGATGCCAAGCCACATGCAGTCATACGTGATATCGCACAGACGTCTGGCCTGGATAGACGGCTCGCCTACACAGAACATGCGGCTGGTATCGCCGTGATAGCCATCCTTGATGACAGTAATGTCCAGATTGACGATATCGCCGTTTTTCAGGACTTTTTCGCCGGGCACACCGTGACAGATCTGGTGGTTGACTGAAGTGCAGATGGATTTGGGGTAGGGTGCATGGCCCGGTGGCGCATAATTCAGCGGGGCCGGAATGGTCTTCTGCACATTGACCATGTAGTCATGGCAGAGCTTGTCGAGTTCGCCCGTGGTGATGCCGGGTTTGACGTGGGGAGTGATAAAATCCAGCACTTCCGAGGCCAGCTTGCCTGCTACGCGCATTTTTTCAATATCGGTGTTGTTCTTGATAGTAATCGCCATAATGCCTTTGATGTGGCTCCGAAAGCCTAATTTTCCTTGAATCCAGACAGGTGCTTATGGTAGCATACTGCACCCATTTGGCAGGAATCATCCTGACAGGTGGAAATCTGCACACATTCCCCGTACAGGGTGCCAGTCTCAGCTGACAAGATCCAGCTCGGCCGGTGTTGTTGGGAGTGTGGAAGCATTAACCCTTACTGGAGACTATTATGTCCGTAACTATGCGTCAAATGCTGGAAGCCGGGGTTCACTTCGGCCATCAAACCCGTTATTGGAATCCAAAAATGGCACCGTTCATCTTCGGTGACCGTAACAAGATCCATATCGTCAATCTGGAAAAATCCCTGCCCATGTTTGAAGATGCGCTGAAATATGTGCGTCAACTTGCTGCAAACAAGGGTCGTATCCTGTTCGTCGGCACCAAGCGCCAAGCCCGTGAGATCGTCAAGGAAGAAGCGCAGCGCGCTGGCTGCTCCTTTGTCAATCACCGCTGGCTCGGCGGTATGCTGACCAACTTCAAGACCGTCAAGCAATCCATCAAGCGCCTTAATGAACTGGAAGCCCTGCTTCAGGATGGCGGCATGGAAAAATTCGGCAAGAAGGAAGCGCTTGGCCTCAAGCGCGAAATGGAAAAACTCGAGCGCTCCATTGGGGGCATCAAGGAAATGGGTGGTTTGCCTGATGCCATCTTCATCATCGATGTCGGTCATGAAAGTGGTGCTGTAACTGAAGCTGCCAAGCTCGGCATCCCGGTTATCGGTGTCGTTGACACCAACAACTCCCCGGACGGTATTGCTTATGTGATCCCAGGCAATGACGACTCCAGCCGTGCGATTCGACTGTACGCTCGCGGTATCGCTGACGCGGTACTGGAAGGTCGCAGCCAGGCCATCACGGAGATCGTGAAATCCGCCACTGAAGAAGAGTTTGTCGAAGTCGAAGAAGCGGCAGCGGAATAACCCTTGAATCAAGGGGCACTTGTGCCCCTTTTTTTATGCCTGACTCGTTCATTCAAGATTATTAGTTTATTAGGAGTAAAGCATGGCTGAAATTACTGCCAGCATGGTAAAAGAACTGCGTGAGCGCACTGATGCGCCGATGATGGACTGCAAGAAGGTCCTGGTTGAAGCTGAAGGCGATATGGCCAAGGCAGAAGAGTTGCTGCGTGCCCGCCTCGGTAACAAGTTGAGCAAGGCTGCCGCACGTGTTGCCGCTGAAGGTACTGTTGGTGTTTACGTCAGTGCTGATGGCAAGCAGGGCGCCATTGTCGAAGTCAATTGCGAAACTGACTTTGTTGCCAAGAATGATGATTTCCTGGCCCTGACGCGCAATCTGGCTGAAGTTGTCGCCACCCGGAATCCTGCTGATGTCGCCGCACTGTCCGCTCTGAAGATCGGCGATGAAGTGATTGAGGACGCACGTGCCCAACTGATCGGCAAGATCGGTGAGAACATCACGATCCGTCGTTTTGCCAATTTTAGTGCAAAAGGCAAACTGGCAAGCTACATTCACGGCGGCAAGATCGGTGTTATCGTCGATCTGGTTGGTGGCGACGAAGCTCTGGCCAAGGATATCGCGATGCATATCGCAGCTTCCAAACCGGTTGCCCTGTCCAGGGATGACGTACCTGCCGAACTGATCGAAAAAGAACGTTCAATCGCAACACAGAAAGCAGCCGAATCCGGCAAGCCTGAGTTTGCAGCGAAGATGATCGAAGGCTCCGTACAGAAATTCCTCAAGGATGTTGCGCTGCTGGATCAGGTTTTCGTCAAGGATCCTGCCGGCAAGCAAACCATTGAGCAGTTGCTCAAGGCCAACAATGCCAGCATCGCCGCATTCACCATGTATGTGGTCGGTGAAGGCATCGAGAAGAAGGTCACTGACTTTGCTGCGGAAGTAGCTGCTGCCGCCAAGATTTAATTACTTGGCGCACAGCTGGCTGTGCAAAAATGTCATAATGCGAAACGTTAGCGGCACTAGCTGTAGTGTGCTGTTAACGTTTTTGCACAACAGACTCGGGAAAACCTGAGTACGAATAAGAAGAACATTTCTCTAGAACTGCAACATAACAGGAGCGATATGTCCGATTCATCTCACATCTCATCAGGCGCTCCAGCCTATAAGCGCATTCTGCTCAAGTTGTCAGGCGAAGCCCTGATGGGCGATGACAGCTATGGCATCAATCGCGCTACCATCTCGCGTATCGTCGAAGAAATCAAGGAAGTGGTCGGCCTCGGTGTGCAGGTCGCAGTCGTCATTGGCGGCGGCAATATCTTCCGCGGAATTGCGCCTGCAGCAGAAGGCATGGACCGCGCCACGGCTGATTATATGGGCATGATGGCAACAGTCATGAATGCGCTGGCACTGCAGGATGCCATGAGACATGTCGGTCTCAAGGCGCGCGTGCAATCCGCACTCAATATCGAACAGGTCGCAGAGCCCTACATTCGCGGCAAGGCCATGCGCTATCTGGAAGAGGGCCGCGTGGTCATCTTCGGTGCCGGTACCGGCAATCCGTTCTTTACGACCGATACTGCGGCTGCCTTGCGCGGTATGGAAATGAATGTGGATATCGTGCTGAAGGCGACCAAGGTGGATGGCGTCTATACCGACGATCCCAAGACGCATCCGGATGCCATGCGCTACAAGACCATCACTTTCGATGAAGCTATCATCAAGAATCTCAAGGTCATGGACGCTACGGCACTGACCCTGTGCCGGGACCAGAAACTGCCTATCTCCGTTTTCAGCATATTCAAGCAAGGCGCACTCAAGCGCGTCGTCATGGGTGAAGACGAAGGTACAAAAGTATTGCCATAACCCTTGGCATACGATTGAAAATGTAAGGAGAAGAACGTGCTGGACGATGTAAGAAAAACTGCCGAACAGAAGATGCAGAAATCGCTGGAATCATTGAAGACGGACTTGACCAAGATCCGTACCGGCCGAGCACATACCGGCCTGCTGGATCACGTTATGGTGGAGTATTACGGCTCCATGGTCGCCGTCAATCAGGTGGCCAGCGTCAATCTGGGCGATGCCAGAACGCTGAATGTGCAGCCCTATGAAAAGAATATGGTGGGCAAGGTTGAGAAGGCGATCCGCGATAGCGACCTCGGCCTTAATCCTGCCACCAACGGCGACATGATCCGGGT
>PHCM01000115.1 GCA_002842255.1 Betaproteobacteria bacterium HGW-Betaproteobacteria-2
GCGGTTGGGCTGGCGTTGCGATGAACCTGGGTATGACTAACCCGACAGACGCCCTGGGCGCTACTGGTGGTTATGCAGAACTGACCAAGTACAACGCTGCTCCTGGCGGCGGTGCACTGAACGTGTTCGCTCTGTAATCAAGTCGCAAGACTAGTTATAGAACTAACCGTTGGTTAGTGTGTCCTATAAACACCCCGTTTCGACGGGGTGTTTTTTTATCAGAAAACACCGATAATTAAGTTGCATCTATAAAAGACCGCTAACGACGACGAGGATGAAATAATGATTGCCAAATTAAAACACTTTCCGCTTTTCCTGATACTGTTCAGTCTTGCTTTGCCAGTGAGCGCGGAAGAAGCACGACCAGCCAATGAATTCAACGTGGATATGGATATGGGTCGTGGTGGTGAGCCTCGCCGTGTACCACAAGAAAAAGAATTCAAAGTTTGCGCTGAAGCAGACAACCTGCCGTTTTCCAACCTGCAGCGCGAAGGTTTTGAAAACAGGATTGCCGCATTGATCGCCGAAGACCTTGGCAAGGAATTATCCTTCCAGTTCTGGCACCATATGCTGGGTTACTATCGTAATACCCTCAATGCATTTCGCTGTGATGTCATCATCGGTACCGTTGCTTACAACGATATGTTGATGACTACCAAGCCTTATTACCGTTCAACTTATGCTTTTGTTTATCGCAAGGATAGCGGTTATAACATTACCGATTGGGATTCCCCTGATTTGCGCAAGGCCAAGGCGATTGGCGTTGTCGACAAAACTCCTGTAGCAAGCGCGCTGAATGACAAGGATCTGATGGAAAATGCCAAGCCATACCGTATTTTCCGTGATCTGACCATGCCCCCAAGTCTGTTAATCGATGATCTGGTAAAGGGTGAAATTGACGTTGCCATCGTCTGGGGTCCGATTGCAGGCTATTATGCCAAGCAGTCCAGTGTGCCTTTGGTCGTAGTGCCGACTCCGGAATACGAGGGTATGCCGGATCAGGCCAAGCTGCAATTCAATATTGCCATGGGCGTGCGCAAGAGAGACAAGGAACGTCAAGCCATGATTCAGGAGGTTCTGGATCGTCGTCAGGCCGATATTTTGAAAATTCTTGATGAATATGGCATTCCTCATGTTCCTGTAGTGGACGAACGTGCAGAAAAAGCTAAAAAACGGGGTGCCGTAATTCCCAAAAACGAGTAATATTTCATAGTTTTGGAAGACGGTAGCGTCAACCGACTAAATTGAAATTCGTTAGATTGAATGAAGCCGGCTGGAGAAAACCGGTCGGCTTTATGCCTGTATTAAAACGAGGAGATGATATGTTTAGCAATAAAGTAGTAAAGGCAACATTTTTTGGTGCATTGTTGGCTCTTGCAGGTTTGATGCCGTTGCAGGCGAGTGCAGCATGCCAGTTTGTTTCTACAAAAGATGGTAGCCCATTACCTGTCAAGATCGCCGAAGACGATACACCAGAAGCGAAGGAATTCATCAATACCTGCATCAACCCGTACACCAAGATTTTTGCGGCAGATCCTGAAAAGGCCAAGCAGGGTAAGCGGAAATTTGGATATTACTCCTGTACTCAGTGTCATGGCGCTAATGCTGGCGGTCAGACCGCAGTGAGTATCACCGATGACCGTTGGCAGTACGCCAAGCATGATACGGACAAGGGTATGTTTGAAACTATCGCCGGTGGTACCAACATGGGTATGATGGCTTGGCACAAGCAAGTCACCAATAATCCTGAGATGGTGCCTACAGATGACATTCTGAAGATCATCGGCTGGTTGCGTAGTGAGTATCAGGGCGGCGGCGATAAGCCCTGGTTGAAGTAATATACTTTCAGCTTTTATTAAACGGCCATTGTGTATGCAATGGCCGTTTTTTTATGTGCTTGAATCACTTTGAGGTAAAATCTGATGAGCAATGTTCACGAGGAGAAATGCCATGGTTACATCTAGATCCGGGATTATCAGTTTGTCTTTTTTATTTGCTTTGGCAGGTTGTGGTCAGGGATCGGATGCGCCGGAAGGTGAAGTCAAGTCGGCAGCAGCGAGTGCAAGTGCACAGTGTGCATTTGAATCGACTAAAGACGGCAGTTCCTTGCCTGTTAAAGCCGTAGAGTCGGATACTCCGGAAGCCAAGGAATTCCTGGCAACCTGTATCAACCCATATACCAAGCGATATGTTGCTGACGCTGAAGCTGCCAAAGAAGGCCGCAAGAAATTTGCATATTATTCCTGCACGCAATGTCATGGTGCCAATGCTGGTGGCCAGACGGCTGTCAGTATTATTGATGAACGTTGGCAGTATGCAAAGCATGATACAGACAAGGGTATGTTTGAAACCATTGCCGGTGGAACAAATATGGGCATGATGGCCTGGCATAAGCAAGTGACTGGAAATCCGGAAATGCTGCCAACTGACGATATCCTCAAGATCATCGGTTGGTTGCGCGCCTCCTACCAGGGTGGTGGTGCGACTCCCTGGTTGGATTAAACATTTTTGAATCGAAGCTAGAATTGGATTAAGTATCAATGGCAAGAAAAAAAACAGAAGCAGACCTGCATCATGTGGTGATTGTGGGAGGCGGTGCAGGCGGATTGGAGCTTGCTACACGCTTGGGAAGGACGCTTGGCCGCAAGGGCAAGGCTGCCATTACGCTAATCGACCGTACCCGCACACATGTCTGGAAGCCGTTGTTGCATGAAATCGCAGCAGGTAGCATGAACCCTGACAAGCATGAGCTTGAGTATCTGGCGCAAGCGCACTGGAATCATTTCCGTTTCCGTCTCGGCAGTATGGATGGGCTGGATCGAGCCAAGCAGGAAGTTTATGTGGCGCCATTCTATGACGAAGATGGCAATGAGATGATACCGCGTCGTACATTCAAGTATGACACTCTGATTATTGCAGTTGGCAGTACCACCAATGATTTTGGCATTCTCGGTGCCAGAGATCATTCGATTGCGCTGGATACTCAGGAGCAGGCCGAACGTTTTCACCGTCGTTTGCATAATGCCTTGGTGCGCGCGCAGACACAGGTCGAACCGGTCGGTGCAGGCCAGTTGGAAGTAGTGATCGTCGGCGCAGGTGCGACAGGTGTTGAACTTGCTGCAGAGTTGCATAACACGACGCGTGAGTTGACCGCTTATGGCCTGGACAAGATCAATCCGGACCGGGATGTCAGGATATCGTTGATTGAGGCCAGTGACCGGATATTGCCTGCATTACCGCCAAAGTTGTCCAATTCGGTCGAGATGGAACTGCGTAAACTCAAGGTCCACCTGTATATGGGCGAGCGTGTGACCGAGGTGACGGAGAAAGGCATTTATACGCATACCGGTCGCTTCATTCCGTCGGAACTGGTAGTCTGGGCTGCCGGCATCAAGGCACCGGATTTTCTCGGTAGTCTTGATGGCCTGGAAACCAATCGCATCAATCAGTTGCTCGTTCACAGGACATTGCAGACGACACTGGATGCCAATATCTTTGCATTCGGCGATTGCGCAGCCTGCCCAAGGCCGGGCTATGACGAGAATGTGCCGCCACGTGCACAAGCTGCACACCAGCAGGCCTCGATGCTGGTGAAGACGGTCAAGTGCCGCATTGCTGGCAAGCCGATTCCCGAGTATACCTATCGGGATTATGGCTCACTGGTGAATCTGGGTCGTTATACGACGGTTGGTAACCTGATGGGGGCCATTACCGGCGGCAGTATGTTTGTGGAAGGCCTGATTGCCCGTTTCATGTATCAGTCGCTGTACAAAATGCACCTGATGGCGCTGCATGGGTTCTTTACTGTCTTCCTGCAATCGCTGGCCAGATTGATTACGCGCAGGACAGAAGCACACGTCAAACTGCATTGATTGATAATGGCAATAAGCAAAAAGCCCACGCAAGTGGGCTTTTTGCTTATTGCCGGCTTGCGCTGTAAGTCTCGGTGATTGCAGTGCTAGAGCACTTCGGCTGCGAAGTCTGCCAGTCTTGAACGTTCGCCACGTACCAGGGTGATATGCCCGTTATGCCCCCAGCCCTTGAACCGGTCGACGACATAAGTCAGACCGGAGCTGCCTTCGGTCAGGTATGGGGTGTCGATTTGTGCGATATTGCCCAGGCAGACCACCTTGGTGCCCGGACCGGCGCGCGTGATCAGAGTCTTCATCTGTTTCGGGGTCAGGTTCTGCGCTTCATCAATGATGAGGAACTTGTGCAGGAAGGTGCGGCCACGCATGAAATTCAGCGACTTGACCTTGATGCGCGTGCGAATCAGATCCTGTGTCGCTGCACGGCCCCACTCGCCGGCATCCTCGTCTGATTTGTTCAGCACGTCGAGATTGTCCTCAAGTGCACCCATCCATGGTGCCATTTTCTCTTCTTCAGTACCCGGCAGGAAACCGATATCCTCGCCGACCGGAACCGTGACGCGTGTCATGATGATCTCGCTGTAGATCTTTTTATCCAGTGTCTGTGTCAGCGCCGATGCGAGCGTCAGCAATGTCTTGCCGGTGCCTGCTTGCCCCAATAGCGTAACGAAATCCACTTCAGGATCCATCAGCAGATTGAGCGCGAAATTCTGCTCGCGGTTGCGCGCCGTGATGCCCCAGATATTGTGCTTGCTCTGCGTGTAATCCTTGACCACCTCGAGTACTGCCGTGTTGCCTTCAACCTTGCGTACAATCGCGTGGAAGGGCTGTTCATATTCGTAATAGACGAATTCATTGACGATCATGTTCTTGCAGATCGGACCGGTCAGCCGATAGAACATTCTGCCGGCATCCTGCCAAGACTCCATTGCCTTGCTGTGGTTTTCCCAGAAGTCCGCCGGCAGTTCCCGCATGCCGCTGTAAAGCAGCTCGGTATCTTCCAGTACCTTGTCATTGAAATAATCCTCAGCCGGCACGCCGATGGCACGGGCCTTGATGCGGATGTTGATGTCCTTGCTGACAAGGATGACCGGACGGTCAGGGTACTTTTTCTGCAGATCCCAGACTACGCCCAGGATCTGATTGTCGGCCTTGCCGCCGGCCAGCATCGGCAGTTCGACGCTGATGGCATGGGTCTGTAAAAACAGTCGACCGCTGATATGCTTGTTGCCGTTGATTGCCAGCGGACATCCATCTTCGAGGCATGTCGTCAATTGGCCGCCGACGATTTCTTCCAGATTGCGACTGGCCTGACGCGCATTTCTGGCGACTTCGGTCATGCCCTTTTTGTTATTGTCGAGTTCTTCCAGCGTGACCATGGGCAGGTAGATGTCATGTTCCTCAAAGCGGAACAGGCTGGACGGATCATGCATCAGGACATTGGTGTCCAGGACAAACAGTTTGTTGCTGGCCTCGCGCTTCTTATTCATGTTGTCTGAATTTCCTGATTAGAGTGATTGGATATAGTGAAGCACTTCATTGGCGTGACCATCGACTTTTACCTTGCGCCATTCATGTGCCAGAACGCCGTTGCGGTCGATGACGAAAGTGCTGCGTTCAATGCCGCGCACCTGCTTGCCGTACATGTTCTTCATCTTGATGACATCGAAAAGATTGCAGGCGGTTT
>PHCM01000116.1 GCA_002842255.1 Betaproteobacteria bacterium HGW-Betaproteobacteria-2
TACATCGCCGCCGGCGATTAATGCACCCATCATTTCAAAGACGGCGGCTATCACAATGGCACCGCCCATCGTGATGGCTCTGGAGCCGACCGCCGGACCGACGTTGTTGGCGACATCGTTGGCACCGATGTTCATCGCCATATAGCCACCGATCATCGCCGCCACCACCAGCATCGTGCTTTGCGGTCCGACACCGCCATTGGCGAGCGCGGTGTAAAGCATGATGCTGACGATGAAGAGCAGGCCGATGCCCAGTCTGGACGACTCGCGTGTCCCCTTCTTGGTTGCGCGTTCGATCTCGGTAAAATTCTTGAGCTTCATGAAAGTCCTGCTATCAAATATTCATCATTGCATTAATAAACAGCCCGTTAGCGGCGGTGCCATCATACCAAAATTTTTCATATCCCTGCCTTATTAATGTCACATGGATGTCATATCCGGATGCACATTCAGGCATGGCTGATCCAATCCAATGCCCCAGGCAGCCGCAATGTCAAGGAATGCGAAAATTCCCTAATGAAAATCATGAGACGAGATTCATGGTATACACGGTATCGACGCCACAGTTATCAGCGCAGTATGCAGTCATACCAACAAACCATTGTTGGAATTACAAATAACAGGAGATTTATCATGTGGACAAAACCAGCTGCTACTGAAATGCGTTTCGGCTTTGAAGTAACGATGTACGTTTGTAACCGTTAATTCAAACCACACAAAGTTATATAAAAAAGGCACCCGCGGGTGCCTTTTTTATTGCATATCGCATCCTGACAGCTGCCAGCCGCTAAACCGATTCCGGCTTTTGTTCCCTACTCAGCAAATTCTCCACTGCAACACGCGGAGACTGCCCATGCGACAACACCTGATTCACTTCGCAGGTAATCGGCATCTCCACACACAGTTCTGCAGCCCGCTTGTGAACCTCGCGTGCAGTGTGCACGCCTTCAGCTACATGGCCCAACTGCTGCAGGATTTCATCGAGCGTTTGCCCTTTGGCCAAGCGCAGGCCGACTTCGCGGTTGCGCGAATACTCGCCGGTGCAAGTCAGTATCAAGTCCCCTGCCCCAGTCAAACCCATGAAGGTTTCCTTGTTGCCGCCGAGCGCCATGCCGAAACGCGTCATTTCCGCCAAGCCACGGGTAATCAGCGCGGCGCGGGCATTACTGCCGAACTGCATGCCGTCACTGATGCCGGCCGCAATCGCCATGACATTCTTGATGGCGCCTCCAACCGAGACACCGATGACGTCATGGCTGGTATAGACCCGCAGATTACCGCCATGCACCAACACACCGGCTTCAGCGGCCAGCGACTCGCTGCCGGAGGCAATGGTGACGGCAGTAGGCAAGCCACGTGCCAATTCAACAGCAAAACTCGGGCCGGAAAGCACACCCCAGCGCTGGCCGTCACCCAGTTCTTCCTGTGCGACTTCATACGGCAGTTTGGCAGTTGCCGGCTCCAAGCCCTTGGAGGCCCAGACCAGCGGCGCCTTGCTGCCGATGTTTTTGATATCACGCAGTATCTGTCGAAAGCCGGCGCTTGGAACGACGGAAACAATCAGGTCGACATTGTGCAATGACGCTGCCAGATCATGTCCGACTGTGAGATTCTGATTAAAAGGGAATTCGCCGAGATACTGGAGATTGCAGCCGGCAGCCTGCATTTCGGCCGCACGTTCGGCATTGTGCATCCAGAGCGCGACCTGATGGCGCTGGCTGAGTTGTATGGCAAGCGCTGTACCCCACGCACCTGCTCCAAGAACGGCTATTTTTTTCAATGCAAACTCTTGTCCGGTCTGGTTAACACTTGGGTAAAGCCACTTGCATTTGAGTATGGACCTGCACTGTCATGGCAAAACGATCATAGTCCCCAGACGCCGGTCGCCTGAACATAGCCCGTCAGCCCGTCACGATGCTTGACCTTGACCCAACCACCAGCTGCAGTTTCGATGTAATCCAGCACGACATCCTTTTGCAATTGCGAGACGACAGCCGCATTGGCGTCGGCGGACTGGTACATGGACACAATATCCTTCACCACGATCACGGTGCGGTTGGGACTGAGGTTTTTGGCTTCCACCCAAGTCAATGTACCCTGGTTATCACGCACCTTCACCCAATCGCCCAAGTTGACGATGATTTCGACCGGATAACCCTGCCACAGCAGATAAAGCTTTTTAGCCTGTGCCGAGGGCGCATCAAACAGCACCGCCTTGGGTACAGCGATCGAACGAAAATCCATGGCTGATGCCAGCATTGGCACCAGCACCAGAGTCAAACCAACCGCAAGTTTTTTGAAGGCAGCCACTTTTAGTGTGTGCTGGCGCCTTGAGCTTCAGCTGCAGCGGCTTGCTG
The DNA here is from genome assembly GCA_002842255.1 of Betaproteobacteria bacterium HGW-Betaproteobacteria-2. Taxonomy (GTDB): domain Bacteria; phylum Pseudomonadota; class Gammaproteobacteria; order Burkholderiales; family Methylophilaceae; genus UBA6140. Next base: position 2,358 of record PHCM01000116.1, read on the forward strand.
CTGCTTCTGTTGCAGGTAAAGCGCTTCAAAATTGATCGGATTGAGCAATACCGGCGGGAAACCTGCACGCACGACGAGGTCGGAAACGGCTTCGCGAGCGTAAGGGAACAGGATGTTCGGGCAGGTCACTGCCAGCAGACCTTCCAGATTCTCTTCCGGAATGTTGCGGGCCTGGAAAATACCGGCTTGTGCGACTTCAACCAGGAATACAGTCTTGTCTTCGATCTTGGAGGTAACGGTGACAGTGATGGTTACGTCGAACAGACCTTCTTCCAGCTTCTTGGCGGAGTTGCTTAGCTCGATACCGACCTGTGGCGTTTCGCGCTGCAGGAAGACTTCTGGTGCATTTGGAATCTCGAGGGACATATCCTTGACATAGACCTTCTCGATGCCGAAAACGGCTTCCTGTTGTTGCTGTGCTGCTGCTTGGTTCTCTTCTGCCATGACAATTCCTATTTACGCACACTGGGTGCTGAGTTAAACGACTCCGGTCAAATTTCGGTAAGCCGCAGAAAAATTAATCCGTTATTCTATCTTCTTATGCTGCGCTTTTGAAACTGCACCATTATGCAGACGTCGAAAGCCTGCTATCCGGCCAGTAGCGGATCAAGGCCGCCAGCCAGATCCAGCGCGCGCAGGTCATCAAATCCGCCGATATGGCAGTCGTCGATATAAATCTGCGGCACGGTCCGGCGGCCGGTCTTTTCCATCATGATGACGCGCTGCTCCGGTTCCAGATCGACGCGAATCTTGTTGACGGTCACGCCCTTGTTCGCCAGCAAGCGCTCTGCGTTCATGCAATAAGGGCAGTAGGCGCTGGTATACATGACGACATTGGCCACGATCAGCCCTTCACGACCGGCAGTTTGGCTGCGATCCAGGCATTCAGCCCGCCCTGCAGATTATGCAGCTTGGTGAACTCATGTTTGCGCAGGATATCGCAGGCCTTGAGCGAACGGACGCCGGCCTGACAATTGACCAGGATCGGCTTGTCCTTGAATTTTTCCAGCTCCTTGATACGCTCGCCCAGCTTGGCCAAGGGAATATGCTTGGCATCGGTAATATGGCCGCTGGCGAACTCGGCATCTTCACGCACATCGAGCACCAGAGGATTATTGCGATTAATCAGAATCACCGCTTCGTTCGGCGCCAGATTAACAGCACCGCCAGAACCACCGCGCAGCATCGGCCAGACCAACATGAGGCCTGAACCTACGGCCAGACCAATCAGTAATGCATTATTTGTAATGAACTCCACACCACACCCCTTCAATTAACTAGCAAACAGTCCGACATTATCGACTATATTGGACAAAAAGCGTTGAATTCAAGCCGGGATTCGCGGTCTTTCCCTCGCTAGGAATATAATACAATCACTTTGATACCTGAAAAGCGCACGTCCGACATCATGAACCCTACTCCTGTGATTCTTTTGATTCTTGATGGTTTCGGCTATCGGGAAGAAGCCGCCGACAACGCCATTGCCCAAGCCAAAAAACCTAATTGGGACAAGCTCTGGGCGTCTTATCCGCATACGCTGATCAATGCCTCGGAACATTATGTCGGCCTGCCAGACGGCCAGATGGGCAATTCCGAAGTCGGCCACCTGAACATAGGCGCAGGTCGCGTGGTGTATCAGGATTTCGAACGCATTAACCAATCGATCAAATCCGGCGAATTCTTCCAGATTCCGGCGCTGGTCAACGCCATCGACCAACTGAAAGCCAGCGGCAAGGCCCTGCATATCTTCGGGCTGCTATCCGACGGCGGCGTCCACAGCCATCAGGACCACATCCACGCCATGCTGGAGATGGCGGTCAAGCGCGGCCTCAAGAAAGTCTACGTGCATGCGTTCCTCGACGGCCGCGACACGCCACCGGTCAGCGCCGGCCCTTACATCGAAAAACTGGAGGCCCATATTGCCGCGCTCGGCGCCGGCAAGATCGCCTCGATCTGCGGCCGCTTCTATGCCATGGACCGCGACAAACGCTGGCCGCGTGTGGAAGCCGCCTACGACCTCATTACCGAAGGCATCAGCGAATATCGCGCCAGCACCGCCAGCGAAGGCCTGCAGGCTGCCTATGCCCGCGATGAGCATGACGAGTTCGTCAAAGCCACCGTCATTGCCGCCCCCGGCGAAACACCTGCGCAACTGGAGGACGGCGACATCATCGTGCAGATGAATTTCCGCTCCGACCGGGCACGCCAATTGACCCATGCGCTGCTGGCAGAAAACTTCGACGGCTTTCACCGCCGCCATGTGCGCAAGCTGGCCGGCTATTTCACACTGACCCTGCACGACAAGAACGAAGCGGCAGCCATGCCGATCTTCCCGCCGTTCGAAGTCAACAACACCTTCGGCGAATATCTCGCCAGCCTCGGCATGAAGCAGCTACGGATTGCCGAGACCGAGAAATACCCGCACGTCACTTTCTTCTTCAACGGCGGCGAGGAACTGGTGTTCAAAGGCGAAGACCGCATTCTGGTGCCGTCGCCGCAGGTCGCCACCTATGACCTGCAGCCGGAGATGAGCGCCCATCAACTCACCGACCGGCTGGAAGAAGCCATCCTCAGCAAACAGTATCAGGCCATCATCTGCAATTACGCCAATTGCGACATGGTCGGCCATTCCGGCATTCTCGAAGCCGCCATCAAGGCGGTGGAAGCGGTGGACACATCCATCGGCCGCATCGTCGCCGCGGCACAACAGACCGGCGCCGAGGTCATCATCACAGCCGATCACGGCAATGTCGAGATGATGATGGACAACATCAATCACCAGCCGCATACCCAGCACACGACCAATCTGGTGCCGCTGGTCTATATCGGCCGCAAGGCAAAGCTGGCAGAAACCGGCGCCCTGTCCGACATCGCACCGACGCTGTTGAAAATGATGGGCGTACCGCAACCGGCCGAAATGACCGGCAAGCCGCTGGTCGAATTCATCGCCTGATTGAACATGCAGGCATCCGGTATCCGTCATCCACTGGTCAGACGCTACACGCTCTTTCTGCCCCTGATTCTGGCCACGCTGTTGCTGGCGCAGCCGGCTGCAGCCAATACCAAGGCCGATCAATCGAAGGCCGAGCTGAATGCCCTGCAGAAGAAGATCGATGCACTGAACAAGGAACTGAACTCCTCGCGCGAAGCGCACCGCGATGCGGCGGACGAACTGAA
>PHCM01000117.1 GCA_002842255.1 Betaproteobacteria bacterium HGW-Betaproteobacteria-2
ATTGCCGCAGGCCGACCTGATTCAGGAAGGTAATATCGGGCTGATGAAAGCGGTCAGGAAGTTCGACCCGGAGCGCGGCGTGCGCCTGGTCTCGTTTGCCATGCACTGGATCAAGGCCGAGATTCACGAATATATCGTGCGCAACTGGCGTCTGGTGAAGATCGCGACCACCAAGGCACAACGCAAGCTGTTCTTTAATCTGCGTAGTATGAAGCAAGGTCTGGGCACGCTCGACACCAAAGAGGTCAAGCACATCGCCGACGAACTGAACGTGAAACCGGAAGAAGTCCTGGAGATGGAAGCCCGCATGAACGGTCACGAAATCTCGCTGGAAGGCTACGGCGATGACGATGGCGAAGAAATTTACAGCCCGATCGCTTATCTGGAAGATCCGAACGCCGAGCCTTCAGAGTTTCTGGCGGAAAAACAGGCTGAACGGCTTGAAATGTCCGGCTTGGCCCAAGCGATGGAAAGCTTGGATGAGCGCAGCCGTCGTATTGTACAGGCTCGCTGGCTACAGGAAGATAATTCAGCGACCTTGCATGATCTGGCTGATGAATTCGGCGTGTCTGCCGAAAGAATCCGGCAGATCGAACAAAAGGCGATGCAGAAGATGCGCCTGCTGCTCAGCGAAAGCCAAGCATAATTCAGTATCTGTCATCACAATAAAAAAGGCTGCCTCTGCAGCCTTTTTTATTTGTTTCCTTGATTGTTTCAGAGCATTAGCCAAACAGAATAACGGAGAATATGCTCAACCAAGACATGGTGATCAGCGCGATCACGATGGTGAGTGGGAAATTATAAAACGTAAAATAGTCTTTCATCGCTACAACCTCTATCGTTTATTTGCGTCGATTTTATTCTGATTGTCGGTCTGTTTCAAGCGATTGAACGGAATCATCGGATCATCGTCATCCATCAGTATCCTCTGCGCCGGACCATCCATATCGTCATACTGCCCATTTCTGATAGCCCAGAGGATACCAAACGCAGCCAGGGCCACAAAAACCACCGTCAAACCCAACAAAAAAAGGATAGACGAAAGCGTCATGCCACTTTGGCCTGCTCCGCATCAGCCTCGAAATTCAAGGCGTTCTTCATGTGCTGACGCAATATCTTCAAATCGGCCACCTGCGCCTGGATACTTTTTTCCATGCCTTCCAGTTCACCAATACGGTCTTCCAGCGTATCCGTTGCCTTGTAGATACGCTTGATACTTTCCAGACGACGGCGCAACTGCAGCTGATGCTCACGCACCTGTGACTCCATCGGCGCGATTACCGCTTTCAACCAGTTCTCCACATCATGGTTGGCCACTTCATAAACATGGATCACGCGGCTGGCCAGCGTTTCAAAGAACTTGGAGGTCAGGGTCATTTTCTCGTTGGCGATCATGTTCAATGCAGTATTGAATTGTTCCTTGTATGCACGCTCAAGCTTCGCCAGTTCCTTCTGATAGCGCAGCGTAGAGAAAGATGGCGCATCAGCCTTGCGCAAGCCATGCTCCTTGGAGAACTTCTCGTACATCGCATCCATCATGCTCTTGATTTCTTCGATCTGCTTGTCGGACTGCACCATGCGATCCTTCAGATCGGCGAAGAAGCCATCCATCGCTGCACGGATGCTCTTGGTAAAATTGGCCGCCACCATGGTTTCGCGAGTTTTCACCACGGATTCACGCACAGCCTTCATGCCAAGCAGCGTGAACAGCTGATTGGTTTGTTGCGAGAAGATACTGCGCAAGGCCTGGAAGCGCTGCAAGCCCTTCTCGAAGTTTTCCTTGTCGACCTTGACCTTGCTCATCATGTGCTCGACCACATCCTCGTTCTTGCCGCGCAGACCCTTGAGCTCGCCAAGCTGCTCAGTCAAGCCTTGCAGACGCGCATCCAGAATCAGATGTGAATTGTTGATCAGGTCTTCGATTTCATTCTGCGTATTGTCACGCACGATCTCCTTCTTGGAAGGAATCAGTTCCTCGGACAGCGCCTTCTCCAATTCCGGCAGACGGCTCTTCGTCAGCAAGGCGTCATCTGAACTAACCTTTGCCAACAGGGCTTTCTGTGCGGAGATCGGGAATATCTGCTTGGGATCCAGACCCAAAAGTTCGGCGCTGGTATTGACCTGTTTGGTCAACTCCTTCTGAATCTGCACTTCATCCTTCAGTTCGTCCCACAAACCATCGATCTTGTTGAGGACGGCCAGACGGCCTTTCTGTTTCCAGCGTGTGCCACTGATATATTGGCGCCAGACATCGATCTCGGATTTGGTGACACCGGTATCCGCAGCCAGAATAAACAGCACGGCATGGGCATTGGGCAGCATGTTGAGCGTCAGTTCAGGCTCGGTACCGATGGCGTTGAGCCCCGGGGTATCCAGAATCACCAGACCCTGCTCCAGCAATGGGTGCGGCACATTGATCATGGCATAGCGCCAACAGGGCACATCAATGCTGCCGTCACTGTTGAGGCTCATGGCATCATCGGAGTTGTTCGGGTCATAGAGCCCATAACGCTCGGCCTCTTCCACACTGACCTTTTTGGTCGTGCTGACCTGCTTGAATGCTTCGGCCATGCTATCGCTGGAATCGACATTGAACTCGAACACCTTCCACTCATCCGGGTAGTTCTTGTATTCACTGGTCGTGACATCCGAAGTGCGGGTCTCGATTGGCAGCAATTGCAGACAGGTGGGTTTGGATGGGTCGTAAAGTAGTTCTGTCGGGCACATCGTGGTGCGACCGGCAGTGGAAGGCAAAAGACGTTGGCCGTAGTCGGCGAAGAAAATCGCATTGATCAGCTCGGATTTACCACGCGAAAACTCGGCAACGAATGCGACATTGAGCTTGTCGTCACGCAGGCGCTCGAGCAGATGCTGGATACGCTGATCGATCTGACCGTCATTGAGCTCCTGTTCGTTGAGCCAGCTACGGTAATCACATATCGTGTCCACCAATGCCTTACGCCACTCTGCGTAAGCAGCGAACTGGTGAGCAAGTTTGTTTTCAGCCATGGTCTTCCCTGAATACTTTTTTAGTGGATATCACTTTAGCATGCCGCAAAAAATAGTCAAATTAATCAGCGCGCTAATGCGCACATTTCATCCATTTTTCAGATAAGCGGAAGTCGCCTGCGGACAAACGGTATTTTGAAGCGCTTTATCACATTCTGCTATCATCCTGACTTTAAGCCACTGTAGCCCGAAATGACCGGACTGACACCGAATTCCCCGCGCCCGACCGACATCCGCCTGCATCAGGCATCGAGATTGCTCGAGATCAGTTTCGATGACGGCAAAAGCGCCCGGCTTTCCTGCGAATTCCTCCGCGTTTATTCCCCATCGGCCGAGGTACGTGGCCATGGCGCCGGGCAGGAAGTGTTGCAAACCGGCAAGGAGGATGTCGATATCATCGGCATAGAGCCAGTCGGCAACTACGCAGTAAAATTGGTATTTTCCGATGGGCACGACACCGGCCTTTACTCTTGGGATTACCTTTACGAACTTGCCGCAAATTACGAGGCCCTGTGGCTCGAATACCTTGGCAAACTGGCGATGGCCGGAATCAAACGCAAGGAAACAACATGAACGAGAAAAACACCACGCACTTTGGCTTTCAAACCGTAGCCGAGGCTGAGAAGGCCAAGAAAGTCGGCGAGGTCTTCCACTCGGTCGCCCGCAAGTACGACCTGATGAATGACGTCATGTCTTTCGGCATGCACAGGGGCTGGAAGCGTTTTGCGGTCGAGGTCAGCGGCGTATCCAAAGGCGACCGGGTACTCGACATCGCCGGTGGCAGCGGCGACCTGTCGCGACTGTTCATCAAAAAAGTGGGTGACAGCGGTGAAGTTATCCTCACCGACATCAACGCCTCCATGCTTGCTGTTGGCCGCGACCGCCTGATCGACGATGGAGTGACTGTGCCGGCATTGCAGTGCGATGCTGAAAAACTGCCTTTCCCTGACCAGCATTTCGATTGCGTCATTGTCGCCTTCGGCTTGCGCAACATGACGCACAAGGAAACCGCGCTGGCAGAAATGCAGCGCGTGCTGAAAGTTGGCGGCCGCCTGCTGGTGCTGGAGTTCTCGCAAATCTGGAAACCGCTGGCGCCGGTTTATGATGCCTATTCATTCAAACTACTGCCGTTGATGGGCAAGATTTTCGCCAAGGATGCAGACAGTTACCAGTATCTGGCGGAATCCATCCGCATGCATCCGGACCAGGAAACCCTGAAACAGATGATGCTGGGTGCCGGCTTTGCCAAGGTCGATTACTACAATCTCGCCGCCGGTGCAGTTGCGCTGCACAAGGGCTGGAAGCTTTGAGATCATGTTCAAGCCGCTACTCACCCGTCTGCTGAATCACCTGATCAACCAGAATGTCTGGGCCAAGGAACAACTGCAGCCGTTCGGCGGCAAAACCGTCAAATTCACCATCCCGCCATTCAGTGCGCACCTGACCGTACTGGAAGATGGCGGACTGGCCATGGCAGGCGAATCCTCGACTGCCGATGCCAGCATCACCGTGCCACCATCGGTCGCACTCAGATTGCTGGCCAACGACGATGCCGCTTCCACGCTGGCCACACTGGAAGGCGACACTGAACTGGCGGCCACGCTGGCAAAAGTCCTGCGCGGCATGTCATGGGAATATGAAGAGGACCTGAGCAAGGTCATCGGCGACATTCCGGCGCATCAACTGGCCGAATTCGGCCGCAAGGCCAGTCGTGAGATCAAAGGCCAGAGCCTGAATCTGATGCAGATGCTGGTCGAGTACTGGCAGGAAGAACAGCCGATGCTCGCCAAGAAGCGTCACGTGGAAGCCTTCAATCAGGAGGTCGATACGCTGCGTGAAGATACCGAGCGCCTGGAAAAACGGATTGAAAAACTGTCCGAAAAAATCGAACCCGATAATCACTGACGTCCCACTTAACCCTCAAGTCAGCAAAGATCCGTTTTCATGCGCCTGTTTCGTCTGATCAAAATCCTCGTTGTGACACTGCGCTTCGGCCTGGATGAACTCATCCTCAGTCACTCCAGGCTACGCCCCTTACAGCAGCTGATTTGCATTCTGCTGTTCTGGCGCCGCCTGCATCAATCACGCGGCGAACGTCTGCGTCTGGCACTCGAGGCATTGGGGCCGATCTTCGTCAAATTCGGTCAGGTACTCTCCACCCGACGCGACCTCATCCCGCCGGATGTTGCCGATGAACTTTCCAGGCTACAGGACAAGGTACCCCATTTCCCCTACGCCCAGGTCGAGCAAATCATCGAAGCCTCATTCAACAAACCTGTCCACGAAGTCTTCGGGCAATTCGAACAAACGCCGGTCGCCAGCGCTTCTGTCGCCCAGGTGCATTTTGCCAACCTGCCTGATGGCCACCCGGTGGCGGTCAAGATCCTGCGTCCCAACATCGCCGAAGTAATCGAAAAAGACCTGCAGT
>PHCM01000118.1 GCA_002842255.1 Betaproteobacteria bacterium HGW-Betaproteobacteria-2
CGTGGGTGATTCTTTAATGCTTTGAACGCGCTTGGAAAGTACCAGTTCGGGTTGCGACAAGATCGAAATCCTTGAAAAAGGTTGAAGATGCAAGAAAAAGTGTAATTTTACTCACAAATTCAAGCCGGCGTAACTGGCAAGCCATCAAAAATCAACAGCTTGACGGGCATTCAGCGCCTTGCGGTATTCGGTCGCGATATTCTTGTTGATGTTGCTCAGCGTCATGCTGATGGCATAGGCTTCCTGAATGTCTCCTTTCGCGGATGCCATGACCCCGATGCGGAACAGCGAGTCCGTGTTGCCTGCATCCAGTTCGACCGATTTGCGATAGGCTTTTTCCGCTTCAACATTTTTGCCCAGCTTTTCATTGGCCAGGCCAAGTTCGAACCAGGCGTCGCTGTTGTCAGGTTCGGCCTTGATCCAGCGCGTGGCGACTTTTCCCAGTTCGACCCAGTCTTCTGTCAGCTGAGGCTTCGCAATTTGCAGGAAGTAGGGCATGGTATCCGGCACGATACCCTCCCAAAAGGCATCGCCCTTGATCGGGAACCTGGTTTCGACTTCGCGAGTTTCCAGTTCTGCCAGCCATTCAATCGGCAGTACATAGAAATAGGCGTCGCGGCCGCCGGTCTTGAAGGTGTTGATGCCAACCAGCCGGCCCTCGTTATCAAACAGGCCGCTACCGCTTGCGCCAAGCGCGAACTTCGCCGTGGTGCGTATGACATTGCCCTTATCCATCTCAAACAGGGATTTGACCGTGCCGTTGGAAGTCAGTGGAGTAGGCACGCCGCTTGAGTGGCCGATGGAAACGACCTCATCGCCTTTTTTCAGGGTGTCGGCGCTGCCGATCGGCACCGGATCGACGTTCATGTCTTCGGTTTTCAGCAGGCAGAGATCGTGCCAGCGGTTGGCCTGGACGGAAACGATCTTGTAGGAATCTTCACCGCGTGACACCCAGACCTTTTCTGTATCGCGGAAGGTGTGGCAATTGGTCAGCACCTTGTTTTCGCCGACGACGACCCCCGAGCCATAGGCCAGGCCGCCATCGAACTTGTAGCCGCGTACCATGACGGAAGAAAAGAAGGATTCCAGCAGTTTTGTCCGGTCATAGGCGTAGGCCGAGGGCACAAGGCTGCAGGTGGCCAGCAATACAAGAAAGTAGCGCATGTCATTCCCCAGAGTGTTAAACGGGTTTTGTCAGAACCCTTTCCAAATGACTTGGAAGGCAGGTTAAAGTTCTGGGCAGATGCATCTTGCTGCAAAGATAGAGAGCTGAGTGGCAAGCCCTGATAAAATGGCAGTCTCGATTCAATGGCCAAAAATGTGATCGTTACCTATCCCAACAGCAGATATGAGTTGCACCAGCCTTTCCCGCCCGCAGGCGATCAGCCGCAGGCGATTGAAAAGCTGGTGAGTGGCATCAATCATGGCATGAAATACCAGACGCTGCTCGGTGTCACCGGTTCCGGCAAGACCTTCACCATGGCCAACGTGATTGCGCAGATCGGCCGCCCGGCCATCGTCATGGCGCCGAACAAGACCCTGGCCGCCCAACTGTATTCCGAATTCCGCGAATTCTTCCCGAACAACGCGGTGGAATACTTCGTTTCCTACTACGATTACTATCAGCCAGAAGCGTATGTGCCTTCGCGCGATTTGTTCATCGAAAAGGACTCAAGCATCAACGAACACATCGAGCAGATGCGGCTGTCAGCCACCAAGGCATTGCTGGAGCGGGAAGACAGCGTGATTGTGGCAACCGTTTCGGCGATCTACGGCATCGGCGACCCCGGCGAATATCACGGCATGGTGCTGCATATTCATCAGGGCATGAAAATCAGCCAGCGCGATATCGTCAACAAGCTGATTGCCATGCAATACGATCGCAATGATTTCGACTTTTCGCGCGGTACGTTCCGCGTGCGTGGCGATGTGCTGGATGTGTTTCCGTCGGAACTGAGCGAAACGGCGGTGCGTATTAGCCTGTTCGATGACGAAATCGAAGCGATCACGATGTTCGATCCGCTGACCGGGCAGATTCATAACAAGATTCATAATTTCCGCATTTTCCCTTCCAGCCATTATGTGACGGCGCGTGAAGCGACCTTGCGTGCGATGGAAACGATCAAGCAGGAACTGCGCGATCGCGTGGATTTCTTCATCAAGAACAATAAGCTGGTCGAGGCGCAACGTATCGAACAGCGTACACGTTTCGATCTGGAGATGCTGAATGAGATCGGCTTCTGCAAGGGTATCGAGAACTACAGCCGTCACCTTACCGGCCGCATGCCGGGCGATGCGCCGCCGACGCTGATCGATTACCTGCCTGAGAATGCGCTGATGATCATCGATGAAAGCCACGTCACGGTGCCACAGGTAGGCGGCATGTACAAGGGCGACCGTTCGCGTAAAGAAAATCTCGTCGATTACGGCTTCCGTCTGCCTTCGGCGCTGGATAACCGGCCGCTCAAGTTTGAGGAGTTCGAGAAGATCATGCGCCAGTGCGTGTTCATTTCAGCCACGCCGGCCGAATATGAACGCACCCATCAGGAGCAGGTGGTGGAGATGATCGCGCGGCCGACCGGCCTGATTGACCCGGAGATCATCGTCAAACCGGCGGATACGCAGGTGGATGACCTGCTGTCTGAAATCAAGCTGAGAGTGGCGGTGCAGGAGCGGGTGCTGGCGACGACGCTGACCAAGCGCATGGCTGAGGACTTGACGGATTATCTGGCCGAACACGGCGTCAAGGTGCGATATCTGCATTCCGATATCGATACCGTGGAACGGGTGGAGATTATCCGCGACCTGCGTCTCGGCGAGTTCGATGTGCTGGTTGGCATCAACCTGTTGCGTGAAGGCCTGGATATTCCGGAGGTATCCCTGGTGGCGGTGCTGGATGCCGACAAGGAAGGCTTCCTGCGTTCTGAGCGTTCGCTGATCCAGACTTCCGGTCGTGCTGCACGTAACCTCAATGGCAAGGTGATCTTCTATGCCAACAGGATCACACGTTCGATGAAACTGGCAATAGACGAGACCGAGCGTCGGCGCAAGAAGCAGATGGCGTTCAATGCAGAGCATGGCATTGTGCCCAGGGGCGTCAGCAAGCGCATCAAGGACATCATCGATGGCGTTTATGACAAGGACGAAGCCAAGCGCGAACAGAAGGCTGCACAGGATCAGGCGAACTATGAGGCTCTGAGCGAGAAGCAAATCCTGAAAGAGATGAAACGTCTGGAAAAAGCCATGCACGACAGTGCGCAGAACCTCGAGTTTGAAAAAGCTGCCGAATATCGTGACCAGTTGAAGAAACTCAAGGCTAAGTTCTATGGTGCCGAGATCCCGGATCAGCCCTTGACTGAATAATGTTGAGCCAGCCTGGCGCCTAGCCATCCTGCGATGAATTGCGGAATGGATATGGCGGCCATGAAAATCAGCGCCAGTGGCCATAACGATAGTGAGCTGCCGTTGATCAGCGCGGATGCGAATTGTCCGGTAGCCATCGCCAGAGTCCAGCGCCAGGCTCTTTGCGGGTACAGATAGGCGATGACAAATATGATCAGGCCCATGATCGGGATGCCGGAACTGTAATAGAGATCACTGTCCCAGGCTTCGTTGCGGTTCGTGATGGCGGCGATACCCAGACAGACCGCCAGCCCGGCCGAACTGGAGAACAGATAGGGCCACAGGTCATTCTGCTTTTTCATATCGGAGTGTTTTGGGCTGGCAGATGGCTAGCTGAACAGAAAGCGGTAGAGCAGCCAGGCAAAAATCAGGAGAGCGATGATGGGTATCCCCATGTTGCTATCCCCTTTGCGCATGGGCTGAATGCTGCCCGGGTGTTGCCTTTCGTAGGCGTCTATCCATTCCTTCGATTCCTTCAGTCCTCGCCCGGTATGCTCCCGCAATAGCTTGATGGCTTCGATCTTGCGGCCTTGTTCAATGGCCTGAATGACTTCGAAAGGGGCTTCTGCATTTTTGTTGGAGCTCGAATTCATTTGCTGACCTTTTCTGGAATACTGTGGAGCCGATTTCTGCAAAGTCTAGTCCAGCAGAGTGCAAATAAAAAGCCCCGATTGCTCGGGGCTTTTTTGTGACTGGCTGATGGAAGATTCAGGCTGGATTATTTTTCAGTCTGAACGATAACCAAAGGTTCATCCGCTGCCTGCTCATTGCCTTTTTGCTGCCAGGCGGCAGGTTTGCGGGCTTTGGGCTTGGCCGGAGCTACAGGCGCTTTTTCCACCTTGATGGCCTCGCCCTTGGTTTCGACCAGTTGCAAACCGCTGGCTGCCAGATCGACAGGTTTCTCTTCCGCCGGCTTGCGGCGACGAGGTGCGCGCGGTTTCTTTTCCGCTTGCTCAGCTTGCTCTGTTTTTTCTACAGCCTCGGTTTTCGCAGCTTTCGCGATATTTTCGACGGCTGCTACAGGTTCTGCACTGGTCGTTGTTGTGACGGTTTCAGCTTTGACTTTTTCTTCTTTGACCGGCTTTTCTGCTTTTTTGGCAGGTTTGGCGGATTCGGCCGGACTGGTCTCGACTTTTGTCTCGATTGCCGGCTGGGCAGTGACGGTCACCTCTACCGGTGTCTGTTCGACAACCGGCTTGCTGGCGACAGCTTCGGCTGCGACCGGTGTTGTTGGTTTGATATTCTCAACCGCCTCGAGGTTTGCCGTGCTGTCAGCAGCTACTGTCTGTTGATTGGCTTCGCGCGGTGCGCTCTCGTTGCGTGGGCCACGATCTCGGCGTCCGCCGCGGCTGCGACGGCTGCGCTGTTCTGTACCAGTCTCCACGGTGGCAGTTGCCAGTGCCGGCTTCTGTTCGCCTTGTGGCCGTTCTGTCTGTGGGCGCTCGTTGCGAGGCTGCTGCTGGCGCTGCGGTTGTGGCTGGCGGTTGCTGCGGTCGCCGCTTGCGCTGCGATCTGCCGGGGTTGCTGCGCCTTGCGGACGTTCAGTGCTGCGATCACGGTCACGACCGCGGCCGCCGCGGGTACGGCGGTTGCCACGTTGGGCTTCGCGACGCTGGGCAGTTTCGCTGCTGGACTCCTGTTTCTTCTCGTCGCCCAGACCCAGCCAGCCCAGAATGCGGCTAACGAAACCGGGCTCTTTACGAGCCTTGGGTACCGGGCTCTTCGATGCAGGTGCCGGAGATGCAGGCGTGATGCCTTTCACTGCAGCTTCGGCCTTGACCGGCTTGGCTTCCTGCTTGGTGTTGACGATTTCTTCCTCGCTTGGCAGTTCTACCATCTGATAGCTGGCGCGGGTGTTTTCTTCGGTGACATCATCGTGGCGTACACGGGTGATCGTGTAGTTGGGGGTTTCCAGGTGGATGTTGGGAATCAACACCACCTCCACACCCATGCGTTGTTCGATCTTGTGGATGTCTGCGCGTTTTTCGTTCAGCAGGAAGGTGGCAGCTTCAACCGGCAGTTGTACCTGGAT
>PHCM01000119.1 GCA_002842255.1 Betaproteobacteria bacterium HGW-Betaproteobacteria-2
ATAACCGTGTTAGCGACATCCTCCAGCGTGACAAAACGGCCTTCGGATCGAACCAGCAGGGATTCCTCGCCATCATCCAGGCGGCCGGCGCCATCGTTGCTGTTGTTCTGCGTCAGCGCCGTCTGCAAATCCTGCAAGGTCACTGACCTGGCGTACATGCGCGCATTGTCCGGAATCACCTCGAAGGTACGCACCAGCCCACCGAGCGCATTGACGTCAGCCACCCCCGGTACCGTGCGCAATTGCGGCCGGATGACCCAGTCCAACAGGCTGCGTTTCTCCTGCAGACTCAGTTCTTCACTCTCGATGGTGAACATGAACATCTCGCCCAGCGGTGTGGTCATCGGCGCCATGCCGCCGGAGATGTCGGCCGGAAGACTGTCCCAGACACCGCCAAGACGTTCGGCCACCTGTTGCCGGGCCCAGTAAATGTCGGTGCCTTCAGCGAAATCGACTGTGATGTCGGTCATCGCGTATTTGGCGACGGAACGCAACATGGTCTGCCGCGGCAAGCCCAGCATCTCCACCTCGATCAGCGAGGTGATACGGCTTTCAACTTCTTCCGGCGTCATGCCCGGTGCCTTGATGATGATCTTGACCTGGGTGGTGGAAACATCGGGAAAGGCATCGATCGGCAAGGCGCGGAACGAAACAATACCAAGACCCAATAACAGCGCTGTCACCACCAGCATCAATAGCCGCTGGGTCAGCGCGAATTGTATGAGACGAGCCAGCATCATTCGTCTCCCACGCCCAGCCACTTGCCCTTGATGGCAGCAGTGCCTGCAACGGCGACCTTTTCATCACCTTTCAATTCCGCCCTGATCGACACCATGCCGGATTTCTCGCCGAGTAACTCGACCACCGTAGCGACAAAACCCTGCTGGTCCTGCACAAAAATGTAGTACTCGGCGCCGCTTCTGACCACTGCCGACTTCGGCAGGACAAAAGACTGACCAGCGTTTGCAGCAACACCTTCCGGCACGATCTCGACTTCCACATACTGCCCCGGTATCAGCCTGTCGGCACCCGCAACCACTTCTGCACGCAGCTGCAGGGTCTGGTCATTGCGGTTGACGCTGCGAATGATGTCGACCAATTTGCCTTCGACACCGACCTGCGGCAGTTTTACCTGCAGTCCCGGCCGCAGCGTATCGAACAGCGCCAGCGGAGCCCGGATCTCCACCCATAGCGGGCTGAGTTTGGCGACGCGATAGAGCGGCATCGCCATCTCCACGCGCTGACCCACTTTCGCCATCTGCTCCAGCACCTGGCCATCCATCGGCGCGGTCAGCGTCAGGCTGCTGCTCATGTTGCCGCTTTTTTGCAGCTGACTGATGCCGATACTGCTCATGCCGGCCAACTGCAAGGCCTGCTTGCGCTGGGCGAGTATGGCCGAAGTCTCGGCATGATGGCTCTGTGTCGTCAGGAAGCGGCGCTGGGCAATGATGCCTTCCTGGTAGAGCTCCTTGTCGCGAGCCAGCATATCGGCCGCCAATTGATGCTGGGTCAGTGCCTGCAGGTACTCGCTTTGCAGGCCAACCATTTCCGTACTGCTGATCTGCGCCAGCGACTGGCCTTTTTTTACCGATTGCCCGGCCGACACATGGAGCTCGGTAATCAGCCCGGCTTGCGGTGCAGTCACCACGCGCTCCTGCGCGACGGGGATGACCACTTCGCCTGCCAGACGCTGGCTGGCGAGATTGCCGTCCCTACCGAGTTCCGCCACCTTGATACCCAGCGTCTGCTGCTGTGCCGGGGTGATGGCGATCGGTGTCGTCGACGGCTCTGCGGCGAGCGCCGGTTGCGTCAGGCATACGACGAGGAAAAATATGAGGCAGATGCTTTTGTTCTTGTTCATGGCAAAACTCCTACAGCCTGGTTAAAGCGGGCAATATCCCATTGCAGTTGTATCTGCCGCGCACTCAGCGCGCGCCCGGCCTCATAGGCCTGCGCACGCACCCTTAACAGCGCGACCAGATCGGTCTCGCCCAGTTGGAAGGCCTTTTCGGCCAGACGCAAACTCTCCCGCGCGATCGCCTCATTCTCGCTGGCGATCTGCAGTTCGGCCCGGGTCACGGCCAGATTGTGTTCCGCCTCGTGCATGGCGGTCTCAAGCTGATAACGCAACCGCTCACGGTCGGCGATCGCCTGCGCCACCTGCATGTCGGCGGCAGCCAGCTGCTGTGCGGTATGGCTCTCGCTGCTGAGCGGAATGCGGACACTGAGACCGACGCTATCGTTATAGGCGTTGTCGAATGCACCGCGCTGGCTGCGCGTATTGACCACCAGTTGCAGATTGTCACGGCTCTCCACCGTACTCAGGTTACGCTCCTGTTCCACCAGCTTGACCCGTGCTTCCGCTTCCTGCCAGAACGCGTGTGCTTCACTATAGGTTTCCAGCGAAGACTGCGCTTCTTCCAGCTGACCGGGAATCTGCTGCAATCCGGTCAGCACTGCGTAACGGTGGCGGGCATGATTCAGTTCGGCATCGGCACGCACGGTCTCGGTCCTCGCTTGCAGTGATTCCTGCTGCGCCAGCATGAGATCGGTTTTGGCCAGCTCACCGGCCTGATACCGGCGCTCGACATCACGCTCCAGCGCCAGCGCTGTTTCATGGCGCAATTTGGCGAGCGCCAGCTGGCTCTCCGTCATCTTCAGTTCCCAAACCGCCTCACGCAGTTGACCGGCAACCTCCAGCAACAGGCTCTCGCGACTGGCCTGTACTCCAAGCTGGGCATTTTCTGCCACGGCCGTGCGTGCGGCACGCTGACCCAGACGCCAGAGCGGAATCTCGACATCCGCCTGCCATTCGCGTTCACCGCGACCACTGCCGAGGCCGTCGTTCTGATGGCTCAACGCCAGCGCAGGCGGTTTGGGCAGCAGACTGGCAGAGCGGGACTGGCGTGCGAGCACATCGCGATCCCGCGCCTGCAGCTGGTATTGCTGCGGATTGCGCTTGAAGGTCAGTTCCAGCGTCTGTTTCAGACTCAATGCCGGATTGGTTTCCAGCACATCCTGGTGTTCAAGCTCGACTGCAGCAACTGGTGCAGGCAGCAGCGAAGAAGAAACGATACAAAGCCCAACAGCAAGTTGGATAAACGAACGGGCAATCATGTAAATCTCCTGATTTCATACAAACGGCCAGAGCAAAACACTGGCTTTTATCCGGCCCGGGGCACGGAATGGAAATCAGAAGCAGGGAGGGGCTTGGGGCTGGGGACTTCGGTGGCGGAAGGATAGGATAAACTTTGACTGGTACTGAAAACCACGAGCAAAAACCGGCAGCAACGGGACAAACAAGGCCGCAAACAAGGCCGGCAGCAGACCCAACCAGTTCGATGGCTCGATTTTCTTGGGTATGCCCTCTGCAACCGAGACGATTTGATGCGGTCCATGTGGATTTTCCAGCACAGGGTTTGTATCATGGGCATGATGTGCGGGGGATGCGGCCGTATGCAGATGCATGACACTGGCATGATGAACACCATCTGCCTCCAGATGCGCGTGGACAAATGGCGCAAGTATCTGCAGGCTGACCAGCCAAAGTACAATCAACCATGCTGGAAGTTTCAGGTAATTTGAATGCATATTCCGTACAATGTAGTCATCAGGTTTGATATTACTACTTTAATCAGCGCCTATTAAGTTATCTGGGGAAAACATAACATCATGCTATACGCCATTTTCAACATCAGCGCCCTCATCGCCATCATCCTGCATATGACCGGTCATCTGGAGCGATGGGGCATGGAATGGATACTCATCGTTTTCGCCATTGCCGTGTTCCCGGCCGTCATCTATCTTTAAGTCTCATCGTTCCACAGTCGGCCTGTCGTCAGGCATGTGATAGTCCTGCTCGCGATAGAGAATCGATGGCAGCAGGACATGGCCCAGAGCACGTCTTTCCATCACTCCGGCATCCGCCGGCGGCTCCTGCGGATTCAGTTCTTTAGTTAGCCTGTCGTAAACCGCGTGCGTCGGCGCCTTGCCCGATCGCAACACCACGACTTTTTCGCCCTCCATCCAGGCATAATTTTCCCCATACTGCATCATGGCGCGACCCGGCAAGCCTTCCGGCTCGGCACTTAAGTCACGCCCGGTCATCGGGTGTTCGGCGTCTAGCCCCATCAGTGAAATCACCGTCGTCGGCAAATCGATCTGGCTGGCTACGGACTTGATGACGCGCGGCTGGATATCGGCACCCAGAATCAGGCCGGGGATGTGAAAGTGCTTGACCGGCACCAGGTCATCGCCGCGTACGCGGATATCATGATCGGCCACCACCAGAAACACGGTATCTTTCCAGTAAGGGCTGGCCTGCGCCTGCCGGAAAAACTGGCCCATGGCGTAATCGGCATACTTCACGGCGTTGTTCTCGGTCGCCTTCGGCTCTTCATGCAGCGCAATGCGGCCATCCGGGAATTCGAACGGCGAGTGGTTGGTGGAAGTAAACACCAGCGTGAAGAAGGGCTGGCCACTCTCGTGATGCTTCATCAGCTGCTCGTGCGTCTTGTTGAACAAATCTTCGTCCGAAACACCCCAGCTGCCGGTGAATACCGGATTGGCGTAGTCGTTCTTGTCCACCACCTGATCGAAATCGTTGTTGATGAAGAAATTGCGCATATTGTCAAAATGCCCTTCACCACCATAGATGAACTCACTCAGATAGCCCTTGCTCTTGAACAGACTGGCCAGCGTAAAAAAGTGGTCCTGCGACAAGGACAGCTTGACCACACTCTGCGCCGGTGTCGGTGCAAAGCCGGTCACCACCGACTCGATACCGCGCACCGAGCGGGTGCCAGTGGCGTACAGGTTCTCGAACCACCAGCCTTGGGTCTTCAGCTTTTCCAGCTCCGGCGTCACCGGCCGGCCACCGAGCGACTCGACAAAGGTCGCGCCCAGGCTTTCCTGCAGGATAATCACCAGATTCAACGGCTTGTCGCGGTGCACCGTGGACGTTTGGCGCGTGAAAGTGGGCAGATTGGCATCACCGATCAAGGGCCGGTGGTCCTGCAACAGGGCACGCATCTCGCGCAGTTGCTGCATGGCCTCCTCTTCGCTCATCTCGCCATAGATCTCGCTCGATTTGGCTTCGTGCTGGAGGTTGTAGATGGCGTGGAACACGGTCCAGGTCGAGTTCATGATCAGCGTGTTGACCATGGTATCGGTGGTCAAGGCGAACATGGCCGGATTGGCAGGCCGGTGATCCGTGGTCGAACGCACGGAGAACACCACCAGCAGCACGACCAAGGGCAAGGCCAGCCAATGCTTCCAGGTGCTGGCCGGACGCGGCTGATTCAACCATGGGCGCATGAAGCGCAGACCGGCCCAGACCGTCAACGCCAGCATGCCCAGCGCACCGAAAACGTGGATACGGAAGCCGTTCCACAACATGGGCACGACTTCCTCCGGAT
>PHCM01000120.1 GCA_002842255.1 Betaproteobacteria bacterium HGW-Betaproteobacteria-2
CAGCCTGATCCTGCATGCCGGCCAGCGTCTTGTCCTTGATCGTCAGCAGTGCCTGCAAATCGGCGATCTGCTTTTCCAGCATGGCAACGCGTTCATTAGCCTCTTCTACGCTTTTTTGCCTTGCCGTGTTCTCTTCCTGCATGGCGGTCAGCCTGTCCTGCAATGCCTTGGCATCCGCACCCGCTTGTGCGGCTTCCGCTTCACTCTTGGACAACTTGACCACGTCCCTTGGACCGGCATCTGCAGGTGCCGCCTTGTCTTCTGTTGCTGCTTTCAGCTTGCCCGATGCAGCCTGGTCGCCAGCATCTTCTGCTGTCGGCGCGGATTCGGCAACGACCGAAGCCAGTCTGTTTCGGTAGGCATTCCAGTCCGCAGTCTGTACCTTGATTTCCTGCGCAGCTTCCTGCCGGCTTACCATCGTCAGCTCTTCACTGGATGGTGCCTTGATAATCTGACCAACTTTCAGGCGATTCATGTTATCGCCGGCGAAAGCATCCTTGTTGGCGCGATAGAGAGCGACCAGCATCTGATCGAGGCTGACGCCTTCAACCTGCATTTCACGGGCAATCTTGTTTAACGTATCACCGGATTTTGTCGTGTATTCTTGTTCAGCTTGCTCAACGGATGCAGTTGGTGCAACAGTGGTGACAGGCATTGCCACAGGGGCTGCCGCAACAGGAGACGGGGTGGGAATGGCTTGTGACTGGATGGGTGCAACCGTCATCGCAGGCTGCGTGTCCTGATATCCCGGAGGATCGAGCAATACCGTATATTCTCTCAACAATCGACCGGTTGCCCAGTCGACCTGTATCAACATATCGAGAAATGGGTCATCTACTGGCTGTCTTGTATTCAGTCTGAGTACCGGGCTGCCATCCGGCTTTTTGCCCACTTCAATCTGAATGGCACTGTGTATACCTCTGCGCTCCATGCCTTGGACTGCATAAGTCTCTTGAGGAGCAATGGTGGCACTAAGGGATGAAAGTTCTTCCGGGGTGGTGGATACCAGATCAATTTCTGCCCGGAGCGGCTCACCCAAGCCTGAAATAACGGTTAGTTTACCAAGCCCCGCCGAATGAGCTGAGAATGGCAAAAATGCAAAACATACCGCCAATGCAATTTGCTTGTAATTAGACTTATGCACTATCCCACCCTTATCGAACTTATAGTCGCTTTATTAAATTAACATCAAATAGTTAGACATGCAAGCTCATACCACACATTATATTTGTGAGCTATCTAAAAGCAGTTTTAACGACCTGCCGCAATTCAATATCCGGCTCACCTTTCCACCAATATTCGCAGCATGCGACGCAAGGGTTCGGCCGCCCCCCACAGTAACTGGTCACCCACTGTGAACGCAGCCAGGTAATCATCACCCATGCTCATCTTGCGCAAGCGTCCGACCGGCACATTCAAGGTGCCGGTAACAGCAGCCGGGGTCAATTCCCTCATGGTCACTTCGCGCTCATTGGGAATAACCCTGGCCCATGGATTGGCATTGGCTATCAACGCATGCACATCATCCAACGGCAGATTCTTTCTCAACTTGAGGGTCAATGCCTGCGAATGGCAGCGCATCGCGCCAATGCGCACACAAAGTCCATCAATCGGGATCGGCGCATTTTCCAGACCAAGTATCTTGTTGGTTTCAGCCGCGCCCTTCCATTCCTCCTTGCTCTGACCGTTGCCCAGATCCTTGTCGATCCATGGAATCAGGCTACCTGCCAGCGGCACACCAAAATGTGCGGTAGGAAAATGCTGGTCGCGCAGGGTACCGGCGACTTCGCGGTCAATATCCAGAATGGCCGAAGCAGGATCGGACAACAGATCACTCGCAACACGGTGTGCCTCTCCCATCTGCTTCAGCAATTCACGCATGTTTTGGGCACCAGCACCAGAGGCTGCCTGATAGGTCATGGCAGTCGCCCACTCGACCAGATTCTCGCGGAACAGGCCGCCGAGCGACATCAGCATCAGTGAAACGGTGCAATTGCCACCGATCCAGTTCTTGCCTCCCTTGGCCAGCGCATTATCAATCACGCTGCGATTGACCGGATCCAGAATGATGACGGCATCCTGCTCCATGCGCAGCGTCGAAGCTGCATCTATCCAGTGACCGTTCCAACCTTCGCCGCGCAGCTTCGGAAAGATTTCAGTGGTGTATTCACCGCCCTGACAGGAAACAATGGCATCCATCATCTTCAGCTGGGCAATGTTTCTTGCGTCCTGCAGCGGCGGCACATCGCGACCGACGTCCGGACCCTTGCCACCCGGGCTGGATGTCGTAAAAAATACCGGCTCGATCAGGGCAAAATCATTTTCTTCACGCATGCGTTGCATGAGCACCGAGCCCACCATGCCGCGCCAGCCTACAAAACCTACTTTCATCATGTTCTTGTCCTCAGAGCGCTGCGACGACCGCATCACCCATCTCGCTGCATTTCACTTTCTTGCAGCCATCGGTATAGATATCCGCTGTGCGATACCCTTCTGCCAGCGCCTGCTTGACAGCGTTTTCGATACGCACAGCGTTGCTTTCATCATTGAAGGTGTAGCGCAACATCATCGCTGCAGACAGGATAGTCGCCAATGGATTGGCGATGTCCTTGCCGGCAATGTCCGGTGCCGAACCGTGGCTGGGTTCATACATGCCCTTGTTGTTGGCATCCAGAGAAGCCGACGGCAGCATGCCTATGGAGCCGGTCAACATGGACGCCTCATCGGAAAGGATATCGCCAAAAATGTTGCCGGTCACCATGACGTCGAACTGCTTGGGCGCGCGCACCAGCTGCATGGCAGCATTATCGACATACATATTGCTCAGTTCGACTTCCGGATACTCTTTGGAAATCTCGATCATGACCTGACGCCAGAGTTCGGTGGCTTCCAGCACATTGGCCTTGTCCACGGAACAGACCTTCTTGTTGCGCTTCATGGCGATCTGGAATGCAACATGGCCGATGCGGCGGATCTCGGACTCGTTATAGCGCATGGTATTGATGCCTTCGCGCTCGCCATTTGCCAGCGTTGAAATGCCGCGCGGCTGACCGAAATAGATATCGCCCGTCAATTCACGCACGATCATCAGGTCCAGACCGGATACCACTTCCGGTTTTAGCGTGGAAGCGGATGCCAGTTCTGCATACAACAATGCCGGACGCAGGTTGGCGAACAGGTTCAGTTCCTTGCGTATGCGCAGCAGGCCGCGCTCGGGGCGCATGTCGCGTGGCAGACTATCATACTTCCAGTCTCCCACCGCACCCAGCAGGACGGCATCGGCGGCCTTGGCCAGCGCCAGCGTATCCGCAGGCAACGGATCACCGGCAGCCTCATAACCGGCGCCTCCGATCGAGGCTTCATCCAACTGCATTTCCAGACCCAACGCCTGCAATACCTTGACCGCCTGAGCGACGATTTCCGGACCTATGCCATCACCTGGCAACACTGCTATTTTCATCATCTTGCGTATTTCCGGGAATAATTTAGAAAACGGTTAGTTCTGGTTGAACAGCCAGGGCTGAGCGGCTTTATGCCTGACCTCGAACGCCTTGATCTGATCGACCTTCTGTAAGGTCAGGCCGATATCATCCAGGCCATTCAACAGACAATGTTTACGGAAGGCATCAACATCAAAGGAAAAAGACTGGCCACTAGGGGTCACCACCACTTGTTGTTCAAGATCGACCTGCAATTGGTAGCCGGGGTTGGCCTCAACTTCCCTGAACAGGATATCGACCTCCTCCGCATCCAGCTGGATAGGCAGAATGCCGTTCTTGAAACAGTTATTGAAGAAAATATCGGCATAACTGGGCGCGATGATGCAGCGGAAACCAAAATCCAGCAGCGCCCAGGGAGCATGCTCACGGCTGGAGCCGCAACCGAAATTCTCGCGCGCGAGCAGGATGCTGGCGCCCTGATAGCGCGGCTGGTTCAGCACAAAATCCGGATTGAGCGGACGATTGCTGTTATCCATGCCGGGCTCACCATGATCGAGGTAGCGCCATTCATCAAACGCATTGGGACCGAAGCCGGAACGCTTGATGGACTTGAGGAACTGCTTGGGAATGATGGCATCGGTATCGACATTGGCGCGATCCAACGGTGCCACCAGCCCCTCTAGTTTTACAAAAGGTTGCATATGTTTACTTTGTAAGCCTTATCAATTATTTGGTTGACTTCTGTACTGCTTCGCCGGCCTTTTCAAGGTCCTTGCCCACACCCTCGACGGTGTTGCAACCTGCCAGCAAAAAAGCCGAAATCAGAAGAAGAGAACTTATTAACTTGATCATCATTTTCCTTTTCTTTCCTCTATGGGTGATTGCCTCAGTTTAATTGCCTGACATCGACAAAGTGCCCCGTCACAGCCGCAGCTGCCGCCATCTCCGGGCTGACCAGATGTGTGCGCCCGCTCTGCCCCTGACGCCCCTCGAAATTACGGTTGGATGTCGAAGCACAGCGTTCGCCCGGTTCCAGTCGGTCTGCATTCATGGCAAGGCACATGGAACAACCAGGCTCACGCCACTCGAAGCCGGCTTCCGTGAATATCTTATCCAGACCTTCCTGTTCGGCCTGCGCCTTGACCAGACCGGAACCCGGCACCACCATCGCCAGCTTGACGTTGGCAGCAACTTTTCTGCCTTTGGCAATAGCCGCAGCGGCACGCAAGTCCTCAATGCGCGAATTGGTACATGAACCGATAAACACCTTGTCGATATTGATCCCTGTGATCGGCGTATTCGCTTCCAGTCCCATGTATTGCAATGCGCGTTCGATACCGCCGCGTTTCGTTGGATCGCTCTCTTTCGAAGGATCCGGCACAAAGCCGTCAATACTGGTCACCATCTCCGGCGATGTCCCCCACGTGACTTGCGGCTGGATATCTTCCGCCTTCAATTCCACCTCGGCATCGAACTTCGCCCCTTCATCACTATGCAGCGTACGCCAGTAGGTGACCGCGGCATCCCATTGCTCAGGCTTGGGCGCATAAGGGCGGCCCTTGACGTAATCGATGGTGGTATCGTCGACCGCGACCATGCCGGCACGCGCACCTGCCTCAATGGCCATGTTGCACAGCGTCATGCGGCCTTCCAAGCTGAGGCTTCGTATGGCAGAACCGGCAAACTCGACGGCATAGCCGGTGCCGCCAGCGGTACCGATCTTGCCGATGATAGCGAGCGCGATATCCTTGGCGGTCACACCCTTGCCCAATTGACCTTCGACACGAATCTGCATGGCCTTGGATTTCTTCTGCACCAGACACTGGGTCGCCAGCACATGCTCCACTTCGGAAGTGCCGATACCGTGTGCCAGTGCACCGAAAGCGCCGTGCGTGCTGGTATGCGAATCTCCACAGACCACGGTCATGCCGGGCAAGGTCGCACCCTGCTCC
>PHCM01000121.1 GCA_002842255.1 Betaproteobacteria bacterium HGW-Betaproteobacteria-2
GCCATCAGCTCAGCGGCAAGACCTTGATCGGCATCGCCTCCGGCGCCAACATGAACTTCGACCGCCTGCGCTTTGTCGCCGAGCGTGCCGAGATCGGCGAAAAGCGCGAAGCCGTGCTGGCCGTCACCATCCCGGAAAAACCGGGCGCGTTCAAGGCCTTCTGCCGCTTGCTGGGCAACCGCAACATCACGGAATTCAATTACCGTTATGCCAACCCGAAAGAAGCGCACATCTTTGTCGGCATCGCTATCCAGAACCGCGAGGAAGCGACCCGGCTGGTCGATAGCCTCAAGGCGCACGGCCTGCCCGCGCTCGACCTGACCGACAACGAAGTCGCCAAGCTGCATCTGCGTCATCTGGTCGGCGGCCATGCGCCGCAGGCGGAGCATGAAGAAGTGTTCCGTTTCGAGTTCCCGGAAAAACCGGGCGCACTGATGCAGTTCCTCGACAACATGGGTCATGACTGGAACATCAGTCTGTTCCATTATCGCAATCATGGCGCCGATTTCGGCCGTGTACTGGTCGGTATCCAGGTGCCACCGACAGAAAAGGCCGAGTTCGACGAATTCCTCAAGAATCTTGGTTATCCGCACTGGGAAGAGACCAACAACCCGGCTTACAAACTTTTCCTCGGCTGAACCGGGCAATGGTTGTATACAGCCATAATGGTGGCTGTATACAACCAATCCGGCGTATTGTCGCATGTGCCGGTCTTCTTAAATAACTGTTTATATGAAACAAGTACTTATCAAGAACGGATATTGCTTGTTTTTGAGCCCGCTTCATTGCACTACGCAATGATTTGAGCTATGGAACTCAATCTGTGGAATCAGAATGTGAATTAATTGGAACCCAAGCATTAATTTGAACCTAAGCAACACAAGATTGACCAATAAGTTCGCTTATCTGCAAAGTTGAAGCAGATTCAACCAATAATTTATAAGACACAAGGAGAAAGTCAGGATGAAATCCCCTCACCTCGCAACGAGGCTACGCAACGGTCTGTTAATGGTCGCAGTGGCCGGTGCACTCGCTGCCTGCGGCGACAAACCGGAACAGGCTGCCGATGTATCCAGCACAGACAGCGCCGTTAGCGCTGACCGCGGCCTCGCCTACGTTTCCAATCAGAAGGGTGGCGTCACCGTCATCGACCTCAACACCATGCAAACCGTGCGCGAAATCGACAACAAGGGCGGCACACCGCGCGGTATCGGCATCACACCTGACGGCAAGACCCTGATCATCGCCAACAAGGACGAAGGCAACATCTCCATTCTCAACGCCGAAACCGGCGAACTGATCCAGCACGTCGAAATCGGCGTCAATCCGGAATTCGTCCGCGTCGTCGGCCAGACCGCTTATGTTTCCTTTGAACCCAGCTCCAAGGGTGGACCTCCGCCGAAGCCAGGTGAGGAAGTGATCGAGGAAGAAGATGATGACGAGGAAGAAGTCCCGGCCCGCATCTCCATCGTCGACATCGCTCAAGGCAAGGTCACCAAGGAAGTAGTCGGCGGCCCGGAAACCGAAGGCATCGAGTTTTCGCATGACGGCAGCAAGCTGATCATCACCAACGAGGAAGACGACACCGTCACTGTGCATGATCTTGCCACAGGCGAACTAGTCAAGACCATTAGCACCGAAGAACTGGGCAAGCGCCCACGCGGCATCAAGGCAGCCCCTGACGGCTCCGCCTACTTGGCCACGCTTGAGTTCGGCAACAACTTCGTCGTCATGGACAGCGAATTCAATGTCGTCCGCACCGTGAATACCGGCGAAGCGCCATACGGTATCGCCTACAACCGCGATGGCAGCTTGATCTATGTCGCCGCCGGCAAGGCCAAGACGCTGGAAG
Source organism: Betaproteobacteria bacterium HGW-Betaproteobacteria-2 (assembly GCA_002842255.1). Classification (GTDB taxonomy): domain Bacteria; phylum Pseudomonadota; class Gammaproteobacteria; order Burkholderiales; family Methylophilaceae; genus UBA6140. The sequence goes on from PHCM01000121.1 coordinate 1,853, forward strand.
TCTATGACGCCAAGACCTACGAGAAGGTCAACGAAGTCGCGACCGGCGAGCGCTGCTGGCACTTCACCTTCACGCCGGACGACAAGGAAATCCTGCTCGCCTGCGGTCGTTCCGATGAAGTGCTGGTGATCGACACCGCCAGCCTGCAGGTCACCAAGCGCATTGAGGACAAGCAACTGCCTTGGGGTATCGTTGCCTATCCGAAATCGGTCGGCAGTCTGGACGCACCCGAGTAAGCACTCGCTGCATTGCTCAACAAAAAGCCCGCATCAAGCGGGCTTTTTTATTTGACCTGAGCTGGACAACCGATTTCTACGGCTTTAATCTGACCAATTCCTTAATGTATCAATTTCAAATAAACCCTGAACAAGTTGATTAAAAGGTATATATTGGTCATCATAAGGCCAAGAATTCATGGATTGGCATGCAGAATTAAACCGCATATGAATATCGGTATCCAGAAATTCATGCATGCAAAAGGAGACATCATCATGTATACATCATCCATCAGGAAATCCCTGCCATTTATGCTGGCATCCATGGTCGCACTATCTCCAGCAGGCGCGATTGCAGACACTGCTACCGACACATTCCAGGTCACCGCCACTGTGCTCGGTTCCTGTTCGGTCTCGGCCACCGACCTTGCCTTCGGCAACTACACACCGACATCGGGCACGGCGCTGGACCAGACCAGCACCGTGACCGTCACCTGCACGACGGGCACCACCTATTCAGTGGGCCTGAACGCGGGGCAGAACGACGACGGCAACGGCGTCACCGGTCGCAGAATGGTCTATAACACCACCAACTTCCTCGCCTATGCACTGTATTCAGACAGCGGTCGCACCACGAACTGGGGTAACACCCCGCCCACTGATACGGTTGCTGGCACCGGTAACGGAGCGGCACAAGACATCACCGTCTATGGCCGCGTCCCCATCAATCAGTATGTCACTGCCGGCGCCTACGCCGACACCATCACGGTCACGGTCACTTACTAACTAAACCCGGCAAAAACAGACAAGGATATCCGCATGCAGATCAGCAAACATTCCTTCTACAAACTGCTGCTGGCCGTGGCTACCGTGCTCGGCATGGCAGGCTGGGCTGTCGCTTCGAACCTGACCATTTATCCGGTAGGCGTCATACTGAATGCACAGAAACCGGCAGGTGAGATCAATCTGCAGAACGACGATGAAGCGCCCAAGGTGATTCAGGTGGAACTGATGGAGTGGAGCCAGAAAGACGGTCAGGACATCTATACGCCAAGCCGCGATCTGCTGGCCAACCCGCCGGTGTTCACCTTGCAGCCCGGCAAGACCCAACTGATTCGCCTTGGCCTCAACAAACCGACCAAGAATGCTGAAGAACTGGCCTATCGCCTTTATATCAATGAAGTGCCACCACCACCCAAGCCCGGTTTTACCGGTTTGCAAATGGCGCTGCGCGTCGGCATCCCGGTGTTTGTCGAACCCCAGCAGCCGGCCAAGCCCAAACTCGAATGGCAGGCCAGCAGAAACGGTGATGGCAGCATCAAACTGAAAGTTGCCAACACCGGCAATGTGCACATGAAACTGCTGGATTTCGACCTGAAAGAAACCGAGCAGAACCGCACGCTCGCCAAGGAAAGCGGCGGTTTCTACCTGCTGCCCGGTCAATCGCGCGAACTCAGCTTTATTCCGGAATTCGACTGGCAAGGCAATCGCCTGAAACTTTCGACAAATACTGGCAGAGGCCTGGTGGAAACTGCGCTTGCCTTGGAAACAGCACACCCATAGACGCCGCTTCGCGGCACTCCTGGCGGCTTTGACTTTCTGCATCGGCGCCGTCTCATCCGTCTATGCCGCTACCGTAAAACCTGCGGATGCCGAAGAAAGCGAATGTAGCGGGGAACTGCTGCTTACTGTCAGCATCAACGGCCTTTATTCACCTCACTGTGAACACATCGCCCTGCTGAAAGAAGGCGGCCTGGCAGCCCAATCCGAAACCTTTCAACGCTGGCGGATTCCCGTCCCCAACATGGAGCCGATCCATCATGAAGGCCGGGATTATTTCCCTCTCACCGCGGTACCCGGCCTCTCGTTCTACATCGATCATGAAAAACAGCAGCTGATACTGGAAGCGCCGCCCAAAATCTTCTTCGCGACCAAGCTCACGGAACAACGCGGCTATATCGCCAGCACACCGCCGCCCGATCCCGGCGCTTTTTTCAACTACGATTTCTCTGCCGAACACGCCGAGGGCAACCGCACCAACCACAGTGGCCTGCTGGAACTGGGGGCCTTCAACCGCTTTGGTGTGGGTACGGCCACCATGCTCTGGCGCGACACCGAGGAGGTGAACAATCTGGTTCGACTCGATACGACCTGGACCCGCGACAATCCGGAAGACATGACACGCCTACGGCTGGGCGACACCATCGGCCGCGCGGGCAGTTGGGGGCGCGCGGTGCGCTTCGGCGGCATCCAGTGGGGCAGCAGCTTCGATACCCAGCCCGGTTTCATTACCATCCCATTGCCATCCGCCAGTGGCGAAGCAGCGCTGCCGTCTACTGTCGATGTCTTGGTCAACAATGCTCGTCGCTTGAGCCGGGACATTCCGGCCGGGCCGTTCGAGATTGAGAATGTTCCGGTAGTCACCGGCCAAGGCGATGTGCAACTGGTCGTCACCGACCTGCTAGGCCGCCAGCAAATCATTACGCAGCCCTATTACGCCAGCTCGAATCTGCTACGCGCCGGTTTGAGCGATTATTCCTACGAAGCAGACTTCATCCGCAACAATTACGGCATCGACAGTGACGACTACGGCAGGCTGATCACCAGCGCGACTCATCGCTACGGCATCACGGATTACTTTACCCGCGAACTCCGCGCCGAACTGCTCAGCGACCAACAGACCGCCGGTGTCTCCACCGTCTATCTATGGCCGACACTGGGTACCGCGAATGCGTCGCTTGCATTCAGCCACGGCCCCGAAGGCGACGGCGAACTGTTTTCGCTCGGTTTCCAGCGCATCGCGCAGCGCATGAGCTTCACTGCGCAAAGCCGCTATAACAGCCGGGATTTCGCCCAGATCGGCCTGACGCCGGGAGCGTCCAACCCCAAGCTAACACATTCAGCCAGCATTGGTTACTCAAGACCGGGTTATGGCGCCATCTCACTCTCCTACCTGAATCAGTCCTACTGGGGTCAACATGACAACGAAATCTTCTCGGCAAATTACAGCATCAATCTCGGTAGTGACTACTTTTTCACTATACAGGCACTGGAGAGCCGCAGTGAAAACACCAATCGCAGCCTGGGTTTGAGCATCACCCGCGCATTCGGCTCAAACACGTCCGGCAGCCTGCGCCACAGCCACCAGACTGCCGGTGACAGTACCGCACTACAAATCCAGCGCAATCTGCCGGTGGGGCCGGGGTTCGGCTACAACCTGTTGAGCGAAGAAGGCATCAATCGTCGTCACGAGGCTCGCGGTTACTGGCAAACCGACATCGGAACCTACAGCGCCGAAGCCTCGAAA
>PHCM01000122.1 GCA_002842255.1 Betaproteobacteria bacterium HGW-Betaproteobacteria-2
CGTGCTGCAGGAACTGGCGCTGGATTACCCGCTGCCCAAGGTCATTCTCGAATATCGCGGCATGGCCAAGCTGAAATCGACCTACACCGACAAGCTGCCAAAGATGATAGACCCCAACACCGGCCGCGTGCATACCAGCTACAGCCAGGCGGTAGCCGTGACCGGCCGGCTCGCCAGCTCCGACCCCAACCTGCAGAACATCCCGGTGCGCACGGCCGAAGGCCGCCGCATCCGCGAAGCCTTCGTCGCCCCGGCCGGCAGCTGCATCGTCTCCGCCGACTATTCGCAGATCGAGCTGCGTATCATGGCGCACCTGTCGCAGGATGAAGGCCTGCTCAAGGCCTTCGCTGCCGGCGAGGATATCCACCGCGCCACCGCTGCCGAAATCTTCGGCGTCGAACGCGATGCCGTCAGCAGCGAGCAGCGACGCTATGCCAAGGTCATCAACTTCGGCCTGATCTACGGCATGAGCGCCTTCGGCCTGGCGCAGAACCTCAACATCGAACGCAGCGCGGCCGCAAGTTATATCGAACGTTACTTCGCCCGCTATCCCGGCGTGCGCGAATACATGGACAGCACGCGTGCGCAGGCCAAGGCACAGGGTTACGTCGAAACCTATTTCGGCCGCCGCCTGTGGGTGCCGGAGATCAACAGCCCCAACGGCATGCGCCGCGCCGGCGCCGAGCGCGCGGCCATCAATGCGCCCATGCAAGGCACGGCCGCCGACCTCATCAAACTGGCAATGATCGCGGTGCAGGGCTGGCTGGAAAAGGAAAAGCTGCAGAGCAAACTGATCATGCAGGTGCACGACGAACTGGTGCTGGAAGTACCGGAGACGGAACTGAGCCTAGTGAAAGAGAGGTTGCCGCAACTGATGCAGGGCGTGGCCAAACTGGATGTGCCACTATTGGCGGAAGTCGGCGCCGGCGCGAACTGGGAAGCGGCGCACTGACGACGGCTGCAAGGGTTCAGGCAGCCGGCTTGTCGGCTGCGGCCTCTGCCGCGAGCGCCTGCAGATACTCGCCGATATCCCATTCGCAGCCACCGCATCCGGACAAGGCCCCGGTCTTACGCGAAATGGCATCAACATCGAGCCCTTGCAGGAAATAGGCGCGAATCTGCCCGCGCCGCGTGCCGCTGCACGGGCACATGATTTCATCGTCCGGATTGTCGTGGCTCATGATCTGAAGTTTAGTGTTTGCACATCAGAGCCTATTGTAGCGGCGCAAGTTCAGTGGCGGGGCAGCAGGCCACGGAAAAAAATCGCAAGTACAGGCCACGCAACCGATGAGCGGATCACTGGTCGAAGTGCCGGATGACCCATGACAGAACTGAACGGATACAACAATTGAATACCAGCAACGAAACCCCGCAATTCGGCGCCATCATCATCGGCGATGAAATCCTTTCCGGCAGACGGGAGGATGCACACCTCAAACGGCTGATAGAAACTCTGAAAACACGCGGCCTGCAACTCTCCCGCGCCGAATACGTCGGCGACGAGGAAGACCGCATCACGGAAGTCCTGCGCCGTAGCATGGCGTCCAACGACATCGTCTTCTGCTTCGGCGGTATCGGCGCCACGCCGGACGACCGCACCCGGCAGGCAGCGGCAGCTGCAGTTGGCCTGCCGATCGAGCGCCATGCCGGTGCGGTAGCCGAGATCGAAGCGCAGTTCGGCGAGGGTGCTTATCCCAAACGCGTCTTGATGGCGGATTTCCCGCAAGGTGCGGCACTGATTCCCAACCCAGTCAACCGCGTGCCAGGTTTCTCGCTCGGCACACATTACTTCATGCCGGGTTTCCCGCAGATGGCATGGCCAATGACGGACTGGATCCTCGATACTCACTACGCACACCTTTTTCACCAGAGTGATTACGTCGAAGAGGCTATACTGGTGCTGGATGGCGCGGAAAGCCAACTGATCGACCTCATGAACCGGCTGACCAGCAAATACCCCGAAACCCGGCTCTTCAGCCTGCCCAAGCTGGGCCCACAAAAATCCATCGAGCTCGGCGTCAAAGGCCCGGCCGCCGCCGTAACTACCGCCATGCAGGAACTGCGTGAAGGCGTCAGCGCCGCCGGGTTCCAGTGGCTAGAGCAAAACCGACTTGGACTGCCATCCTGATTGTGGCGCCTGTTGCATCACACTTTCCATCACCAGCGCTAACAGGCCATCGCATGACTGACGCAACTAGAACCGCTGACTGCTCAGCAAAAGCCCAGAACCCTAAATTTCAGGTTTGCTCGCACCGCATTTGCATATAAAATAGGCAGCTTTCCCGCAAAATATGTGAAGTTATCCTGGTGCAGATAGGTCCATACAAACTGAGAAACAACCTGGTCGTCGCTCCCATGGCGGGTGTGACCGATCGGCCTTTCCGCATGCTGTGCAAACGCTTCGGTGCAGGCCTGGCTGTTTCCGAGATGGTGACCTCCAATTCCCTGCTCTACGGTAGCGCCAAGACCTTGCGCCGTGCCAACCATGAAGGCGAAGTCGAACCGATCTCGGTACAGATCGCCGGGGCCGACCCGAAGATGATGGCAGAAGCCGCGCGCCACAATGTAGACAACGGTGCGCAAATCATCGATATCAACATGGGCTGCCCAGCCAAAAAGATCTGCAATGTGATGGCTGGCTCCGCCCTGCTCCGCGACGAGCCGCTGGTCGCGCAAATCCTCAAGGCTGTCGTCGGTGCCGTCGATGTGCCGGTGACGCTGAAGATTCGCACCGGCTGGGACAAGCAGAATCGCAATGCCATCGCCGTGGCAAAGATGGCCGAGGATATCGGCGTGCAGGCGCTGGCCATGCATGGCCGCACCCGCGCCTGCCTCTATCATGGCGAAGCCGAATACGACACCATCGCCGAAGTGAAGCAGGCGATCAAAATCCCGCTAATCGCCAACGGCGACATCACCAGCCCGGAAAAAGCCAAATACGTACTGGATTACACCAAGGCCGATGCCGTCATGATCGGCCGCGCCGCACAGGGTCGCCCCTGGATCTTCCGCGAGATCGAACATTACCTGAACACCGGCGAGCACATGCTGGCACCGGCCGTCAGCGAGATTCATCAGGTCATGCTGCAGCATCTGGACGACCTCTACGCCTTCTACGGCGAACTGACAGGCATGCGCGTCGCGCGCAAACACATCTCCTGGTACACCAAGGGGCTGGCCGGTTCCGCCAATTTCCGTCACCACATGAACCAGCTGCAAAGCATTGAGGAACAACTCGGCGCCATCAACGCCTTTTTTACCCAGCTGCAGGAACATGGCGAAAGGCTGCAGTACGTGGCTGACGAGACCGAAGAATCCGTAACGGAGGCATTGGCCGCCTGATGAGCAACCAGGATCTCGCAAGCTGCGTCAGGGCAGCACTGGACGAATACTTCAAGGACCTGGACGGCGAACAACCGCATGCTGTCTATGACATGGTGCTTCACTGCATGGAAAAACCGCTACTGGAATACGTCCTCAACCGCGCCGGCGGCAACCAGAGCAAGGCGGCAGAAATCCTCGGCCTCAACCGCAACACCCTTCGCAAGAAACTGCAGCAGCACGACATTCAGTAACCTTCAATTTTCTCAAAAGTTCCCATCATGGCTATGATCAAAAGAGCACTCATCAGCGTTTCCGACAAAAACGGCATCCTCGAATTCGCGCAGACACTGCACGGATTCGGCGTCGAAATCCTTTCCACTGGCGGCACCGCCAAGCTGTTCAGGGAAAACAACATCCCGGCGATCGAAGTCAGTGATTACACCGGCTTTCCGGAAATGCTCGACGGTCGCGTCAAGACCCTGCATCCGTTGGTGCACGGCGGCATCCTCGGCCGTCGCGACCTGCCAGAACATGTCGCCGCCATGCAAGCTGCCAATATCCCCAACATCGACATGGTGGTGGTTAACCTCTATCCGTTCGAGGCTACCGTAGCCAAGCCGGATTGCACGCTGGAAGAGGCGATCGAGAACATCGATATCGGCGGTCCGGCCATGGTGCGTTCTGCTGCCAAGAACTGGAAAGACGTCGCTGTACTGACCGATGCCTCGCAATATGCCGACGTGCTGGCCGAGATGCAGAGTACCGGCGGCGCCACCAGCCAGGCCACGCGCTTTGCCCTGTCGGTCGCTGCGTTCAACCGCATCAGCAACTATGACGGTGCCATCAGCGACTACCTGTCCTCGTTCAACAGCGACAATACGCGCAACCCGTTCCCCGGCCAGACCAACGGCCGCTTCGTCAAGATCCAGGATCTGCGTTACGGCGAGAACCCGCACCAGCAGGCCGCCTTCTACCGCAACCTTTATCCGGCACCTGGCTCACTGGTCACTGCCGAGCAATTGCAGGGCAAGGAACTGTCCTACAACAACATCGCCGATGCCGATGCGGCCTGGGAGGCCGTCAAATCGTTTGACAGCACTGCCTGCGTCATCGTCAAGCACGCCAACCCGTGTGGCGTGGCACTCGGCGCCACTACACTGGAAGCCTACAGCAAAGCCTTCAAGACTGACCCAAGCTCAGCTTTCGGCGGCATCATCGCCTTTAATCAGCCTATCGACGACGCTACCGCTGAAGCAATCTCCAAGCAGTTTGTCGAAGTGCTGATCGCACCGGGATACTCCGACGGCGCACTGGAGATTTTCAAGGCCAAAGCCAACGTACGCGTACTGAAGATCGCACTGCCACCCGGTGGTGACAGTGCCTGGCACAAGGGCCGCAATTCACACGACATCAAGCGCGTTGGTTCCGGCATCCTGATCCAGACCGCGGATAACCTGGAAATCAAGCGCGAAGATTTGCGCATCGTCACCAAAAAGCAACCGACGCCGCAACAGATGGAAGACCTTCTTTTCGCCTGGCGCGTGGCAAAATACGTCAAATCCAACGCTATCGTCTTCTGCGGCGACGGCATGACACTGGGAGTCGGTGCCGGCCAGATGAGCCGTGTCGACAGCACCCGCATCGCCGCCATCAAGGCGCAGAACGCCGGTCTCACGCTGCAGGGATCGGTCGTCGCTTCCGATGCCTTCTTCCCGTTCCGTGATGGTATCGACGTGCTGGCAGAAGCCGGCGCTGCTTGTGTCATCCATCCGGGTGGCAGCATGCGCGATGAGGAAGTCATCGCCGCTGCCGACGAGCATGGTCTGGCCATGGTGCTGACCGGCGTTCGTCACTTCAGACATTAAAACCGGGAAGGGGAAAGCGGGAAGGGGGAAGGGTACAAGCTTTGAGGCTCACCCTTTACCCTTCACCCTTCACCCTTCCCTCGCTCAAGGGAAGTAAGTTATGAAAGTACTCGTCATCGGCGG
>PHCM01000123.1 GCA_002842255.1 Betaproteobacteria bacterium HGW-Betaproteobacteria-2
CCACCCCTTCCCATCCCGAACAGGGCCGTGAAACGAATCCGCGCCAATGATAGTTTGCTTCTCGCATGCGAAAGTAGGTCACCGCCAAGCTCCTTATACGAAAAACCCACTACGAAAGTAGTGGGTTTTTTCATTTCAGCTTATCCAGATCACATCGAATGCCGCAATATGTGGTGTCTATATCGTGCCTGCGGGGCATATATAGGCATATCTATTAAATACAACAAGATAGCTTGTATTTCTCATTGACTCGTTCTATATTTAGGCTTAACAGATTCATGGAAAAGCTTATTATGCATGCGCCATTAATGACCAAGTACGTGTATCAAATCCGTAGCCGCAACGGAGCAATCGTCGATAATCTGCAGATTTACGGACGTACCGAAGAGGAAGCGACAAGGAAATTGCAGCAGATGTATCGTAATTGCGAGATTTTGGATACGCGCGTGGTATCCCCTGAGCGTCCGGCGAATTCAAGCTATGAAGAAGTGCTGGCACTGATCGTGAGCGGTCGCTGAGGTTCAGTACCCACTCAAAGGCTTAATTCAGGCTGATCAGCTGTTCGTTGATGAGTTCATCCAGCAGGGCCGTGTAATCATGTGCACCACTGCTGTTGTTGCTGTATTGAAAGACATTCTGTTTGTATTGCGGACTTTCTGCCACCGCAACATTCTCTGAAATCACTGTTTTACAAACCTCCTCACCGAAGTAATCCTTCGCCTGATCATGCACTTCAAAGGTCATGCCACGCCTTCTGTCATAGCAGGTCATCAGATAGCGCCGGTCTACGCGCTTCTTCAATACGGGTTCGAGTGCCTTGAGGGTATGCTCCACTTTTTGTGCTCCCTGTAGCGACAGGAAGTCAGAGGCAATCGGGATGAGCACGAGGTCGGCAGCGAAAATGGCACTAAGTGAAAGCACGCCCAGGTAGGGGCAGCAATCGATCAGCGTGCTTGTCGGGCCGTTATCTTTTTCATAGGCATCCAGTCCCTGTTTCAGGCGGTTCAGTATGGCTGGCCCCTTGCCGAAAATCGAATCGACCTTGATCAACTCCTTGTGTGAACAGATGAGCTTTCCGATGTCATCCCAGTCAATCGCGATTGAGGATAGTGATTTATTGTCCTGAAAAAAGCCGAACAGGCTCAGGTGAGCTGTGAGGTTGGGATCGGGATGGATTTGCGACAGATGGCCCTGCGGATCCATGTCGATGATGAGAGACTGTTTGTTACGACGGTGTATGGCAGCTGCAAGATTGAGGACGGTCGTGGTTTTGCCTACGCCACCTTTCTGGTTAAAGACTGCGATACGAGTCATGCAGATCCTTCGCTTGGCTGGTCATCCTCGATCTTGATATCGGGAATATGATTAAACGCAATGCGCATGGGCGCATAGTTCAATGCGCTATGGGCTCCACCAAAATATACCGTATTTTTGCCGTATCGCATATTCAGCTTGTCCAGAATGCTATTCAAGCGACTTTGCGTAGGGGTCTCGGATGAATGGAACAGATCCATGACGCTGGCGGAAGGCTCTGCCAGGCCGGTAAAAGATATCCCGACTGCATATGGCGTGACGTTTTTACCAATCGGATACTTTTTCCATAGCAACTCAAGTGCGTGTGTGAGCTGAATGGTGTCGTCTGTCGCTGAACAGTCGCTCTCGGCGATCCAGGTCGGCCGGTTGAGAAACTTCACGCGGATTTGTATTCTGCTGGTCAGCAGTCCATAGCTGCGCAATCTGAGGCAGGCTTTCTGCAGCAGGCGGTGCAATACAGAGAGTGCGGCTTCGCGGGAACGCAACTCTGGCGGCAGTACGTGAGAATGCCCCAGGCTGCTGCGGTCGAATTTGTTTTCCGGCAATTCAATGCCGCGCAGCTTGTCGTACATGCGTTCGCCGTCGACGCTGCCCCAGGCAGAGCGCAGCTGTTGACGATTTAGGGCATAGAGCGCCTGCACGCTGGTAATGCCTTTCTTCAGCAGTCGTTCTTGCATTTTTCTGCCGATGCCGTTGAGATCGCGCAATTCCAATGAGAAGAGTCTGCCTGGCAGTTCATGCTGCTCGATAACGACGCAGCCATCGGGTTTCTGCATATTGGAAGCGACCTTGGACAGGTAAGTGTTGGGCGCAATGCCGATGGAGCAGCGAATCTCGGGGCCAACCTCCCTGGCGATGCGCTGTTTGATGCGTTGTGCCAGCGCCAGCGCATTTTCTTTCTGGCACTGGCTGCCGGTCAGCCTGCAGACCATTTCATCGATAGACAGCGTTCTTTCGACGTGCGTGCAGGATTCAACCACCGCAATCAGTTTGTGATGGTATTCAATGTATAAAGAGGGACGTGCTTCCACCAGGATGATGTCCGGGCACATCTTGCGTGCATCGCTGACGCGGGTACCGGTCTTGACGCCAAAAGCCTTGGCTTCATAACTCGCGGCAATGCAGCAGGTGGTTTCCGCGACGACTGGCAGTACGGCAATCGGCTTGCCCCTGAGTTCCGGGCGCAACAACTGCTCTACCGAAGCAAAGTAGGAATTGAAATCAACATAGAGGGCGTTCAGCGACATTGGGCACGCATATTAAAGTCAGTTAAGGATTGCACTTTCCGGCCAGATGAATATCTTAATCATCATCAGCAAATAATAGGACAGTTTCATGAAAGAAAATATCGCGATATTGGCTGGCGGCTGTTTCTGGTGTCTGGAGCCGGTATTTACACAACTGGCCGGAGTACGCAAGGTGGTTTCCGGCTACACCGGCGGTTTTGCCAGCGATCCGACCTACAAGCAGGTCTGCACCGGCACGACCGGGCATGCCGAAGCCATCGAGATCCATTTCGACCCTGCCATCATCAGCTTCGAGCAACTGCTGGAAGTCTTCTTCACAGCACACGACCCGACCACACCAAACCGCCAGGGTAACGACATCGGCACGCAGTACCGCTCAGCGGTCTTTTACCTGGATGATGAGCAGAAGACCATTGCCGAGCAGATGATCGCCAAGGTCGATGCCGAGAACTGGTGGCCGGACCCGGTAGTCACCGAAGTGACGAGCGCATCGACCTTCTATCCGGCCGAGGATTATCACCAGTACTACTATGCCAATAATCCGCGTCAGCCATACTGCATGGCGGTGGCAGCGCCCAAGGTGGCGAAAATACGTGCGAAATACAGTGCCTTGCTGAAAGCGGTTTGAGCTGACGGGTTATTGGCCGCTGTCCGCCCGTGAGAGCCACTGCCGGCGCCAGAAGATCAGCGCCATGATGAAGCCGATGCCGACCATTATCCCCAGCGCGAACCAGAAGCCGTAAGGGTGGTGGAACCAGGGAATGAATTCGAAGTTCATGCCGAAGATGCCGGCGATCAGCGTGGCCGGCATGAACAGCATGGCTACCACGGTCAGGGCACGCAGTTCCAGGTTCACGCGGTTACTGACGCTGGAAAGATAGATATCCATCATGCCGCTCAGCATGTCGCGGATGGCCTCCAGCGATTCGATGAAATACATCGTGTGGTCATGCACATCGCGCAGATAAAGCACCGTGGTTGCCGTAAAAAAGCCCTGCTCGTTGCGGATCAGGTGACTCACCACTTCCCGTAGCGGCCAGACATTGCGGCGCAGCTCCATGCTTTCACGTTTCAGGCTGTGGATGCTCTTCAGCGTCGCGTTGGTTGGCTTGCGTATCAGCGCCTCTTCCAGTTCCTCGCAATCATCGCTTAGCTGTTCCAGCACAATGAAATAGCGGTCGACAATCATGTCGAGCAGGGAGTAAGTCAGGTAATCCGGCCCGGATTGTCGCAGATGACTACCGGCCGTGCGCAAGCGTTCGCGTATCGGGTCGAAGGCGCCGACATGACGTTCCTGAAAAGTCAGCACGAAATTCTTGCCGAGGATGATGCTGACCTGGTCGGACGTGATGCTCCGCTCTTCAGAGTGATACTGGAAGAAACGCGTGACCACAAACAGGTTGTGCTCGAAGCTGTCGACTTTGGGCCGCTGGTTGGTATTGAGAATATCTTCCAGCACCAGCGCATGCAGGCCGAAGTTCTCGCCGATGCGGGCGATCAGCGTGGCGTCATGCAGGCCATAGACGTTGAGCCAGCGAATGCCGGCAATATTCGGTGCCAGTGTCAGCGCCTCTTCGGCTGTGAGTGACAACTCACTAATCGAATCCGGCGTGTAGTCGAAAACGGTGACATGCGGCTGCGCGGTCTTGATCTCACCCACATGCACCAGCGCTCCGGGCGGCATGCCGACCTTCTTGCTGTGTTTCAGGCGCGACGGCTTGCGAGGCTTTTTGCCCTGTTTGCTCAATGATGTCTTGCGGCTGGTCATGCGCCTATCTTAAACGCATCTCCTATGGACATGAAAGCTCCGCCTGCGACATGGTGGATGGTACGTAGCTTATCCATGTTTTCTTGGTCATGTCCCTCAAAATGCCAGCGACCATCTGAAAATACACGACTATCTGCTTGTGCGGCGACCACTTCGGCGAGGAAGAGGTCATACGTGTTCTGGATGTGCGGTTCTGGGATGATGCGGCATTCCAGCCAGGCAACGCAGCCTGCGACCAGCGGCGCCGAAATCTCGCTGGCCGGGAGGGTCGGGATATCGAAGGCGGCGAGCTTGTTGTCCGGTGATTTGCCCAACAACTCGCGCCCGCTGCAATTGCCGACCCGCACCACCATCTCCGCCTGTGCGCGGCACGGCACGTTTATGGCGAATGTGCCGGAGGCTTCCATCAGTTCCCGCGTATAGGTGTTCTTGTCGATGACGATGGCGACCTTCGGCGGGTCGAAATCCAGCGGCATGTTCCAGGCGGCCGCCATGATATTGCAGTGTTCGCCGTGAGTGGAGGTGACGAGGACGGTGGGGCCGTGGTTGAGGAGGCGGTAGGCTTTTGCAGGTTGTATAAAATTGGTTATCACTTTAATAAGCTTTACAAGGTTGATACTAGCTCTTGGAAATCATGTTCATAAATTATTTTTATGTTCTGTCCAGAAGCGATCAGTTGTTCAGCCTTTCTGTGTTTTGAGCTTTTTTCGTTTCCTGCAAGCTTGTGAGAGTCTTGACTACCAACTACAAGAATAGTGGTTTTTTTCGTAACATTTTGATCTACACTGCAACCTAGGTCGGCTGCCAAGTTTGCGGCCTCATTTCGCGTTAGATTTAATGCGCCGGTAAAAACGATCACTTCTCCTAATAATTTTCCTGCAGGATTGCCGATTCTCTTTATTGATGAGCCCTGTGAAGACAATTCTGGGTTAATTGGCTGGCTAACACGCTTAAGCCATGAAGCCA
>PHCM01000124.1 GCA_002842255.1 Betaproteobacteria bacterium HGW-Betaproteobacteria-2
CGCAGGAAAGAAAGGAAGTTCTGATGGCACTGGTTGAGCAGATCCTTGTTCGATTTCTTGTTTTTCAGCGCATCTTCGTAAAACGCCCAGAGCTTGAGGAAACTCATGAAATCCGACTGTTCATCGGCGAATTTCCTGTGTGCCTGATCGGCTGCTTCGCGCTTGTCCATCGGCCGCTCGCGCGGATCCTGGATGGTCAGCGCACTGGCGATGATGAGAATCTCGCGCAGACAGTGTTCACGTTTGGCCGCCAGGATCATGCGCGCCATGCGCGGGTCCAGCGGCAGGCGGGCCAACTGCTTGCCGATCTCGGTGATCTGGCGCTGCTGATCGACGGCGCCCAGCTCCTGCAACAGCTGGTAACCATCGTTGATCAGCCTTGAACTTGGCGCTTCGATAAACGGAAAATCGGCAACATCACCCAAGCGTAGCGCCGCCATGCGCAGGATGACGGCGGCCAGCGATGATCGCAGGATCTCGGGGTCGGTATAGGCCGGACGCGCCTTGAAATCCTCTTCCGAATACAGCCGCACACAGATACCGTTGGACACCCGGCCGCAGCGGCCGGCCCGCTGATTGGCTGCGGCCTGTGAAATCTTCTCAATCTGCAGTTGCTCGACCTTGGCGCGCGGACTGTATCGATTGACCCGCGCCAGACCGGCATCGATCACATATTTGATGCCAGGCACAGTCAGCGAAGTCTCGGCCACATTGGTGGCGAGCACGATGCGCGTGGTGCCGGATCGGCGGAATATCTTCTGCTGATCCTCGATGGAGAGCCGGGCGAACAGCGGCAGGACTTCGATATGCCGCAGCTTGGCCGAGCGGCCCTGGTATTTGCGCAGATGGTCGGCAACATCGCGAATCTCACGTTCGCCTGGCAGGAACACGAGGATATCGCCGTCAGCCAGCCGCAGCAGATCGTCGGCCGCGTCGAGGATCGCCTCCTCGATCGCCTCCTCCTCTTCATCCTCCTGCAACCAGCGCGACTCGATGCGCGCCTTGCGTTTGACGCCCATCAGGTCCTGACCCAGCAGCTCCAGATCCTCCTCATCCTCTTGCCATTTCTGAATTGAAGCGTCTGCGGCGTTAGCTGCGTTGTCGGCTCCTCGCCGTACTCCTTGTACTGTCTCGTCGCCTTCGCCTTGCTGCCTTGCATCCATCTTCAATTGAGAAATGGCACCCCTATTTCCCAAAGGTCGATAGCGAATCTCGACCGGATAGGTACGGCCGGAAACTTCGATCACCGGCGCATCGTTAAAGTGTCTGGAAAAACGATCTGCATCGATGGTGGCGGAAGTGACAATGACCTTGAGATCGGGGCGTTTGGGCAATAGCTGTTTCAGGTAACCCAGCAGAAAGTCGATATTGAGGCTGCGCTCGTGCGCCTCGTCGATGATGATGGTGTCGTAGGCATTGAGAAACCGGTCGCCCTGCGTCTCCGCCAGCAGGATACCGTCGGTCATCAGCTTGATATAGCTGGATTCCGACAGCTTGTCGTTGAAACGCACCTTGTAACCGACGGCTTGCCCCAACGGCGACTGCAGTTCCTGCGCGATGCGTGAGGCGACCGAGCGGGCGGCGATACGGCGCGGCTGCGTGTGGCCGATCAGGCCGGCAACGCCGCGGCCCAATTCAAGGCAGATCTTGGGCAATTGCGTGGTCTTGCCGGAACCGGTCTCGCCACAGACGATGACCACCTGATGCCTGGAAATCGCCGCGGCAATCTCTTCACGCTTGCCGCTAACCGGCAGCTCTTCAGGATAATCTGGTCGCGGCAGCGCGGTACGCCTGGCCGTCAGCCGGGCCGAGGAATCGCGTACCCTGGCCGCGATATCGCTGAGACTGCGTTCCACCGGCTTGTTCTGCTGTAGCAGGCTGCGCGCCTGCTGCAATCTGCGGCCGAGCACGTAGCGGTCAGCCAGCATGCAGTCGGCGAGTTGCGCCTGAAGCTGGGCAATCATACGGCTGGAGGAGTCTTTGGAGGTCGTGGTCAAAACAGGATGGCAATCAACATGGCGGTCGCGATTTTAACACGCAGCTTGCCAACGCCCGCAGCATGCATGGCTGGCAACGTGACGGGCTTGATACCGGGTTAAAGATAAATCCACTGGTTCAGCAGCCAGCGCGCCTCGGTCATCACTTCGCTGGCCGACAATCCGACCGGACCACTACCCCGCTCCATCAGGCCATCGGCAGCGGCGCCATGCAGGTAGGTGGCCAGCTGCACCGCTTCCTCCGCCGGCAGGTCCTGGGCGATCAGGGCACCCATGATGCCGGCCAGCGTATCACCCATGCCGGCACTGGCCAGCCCCGGATTGCCGCTGTGATTGATGAACCAGCGCCCATCCGGCAGAGCGATGACGCTGCCGCAACCCTTGAGCAACGTGATGGCCTGATACTGACGGGCGATATCGAGCGCGCTCCGGATGCGGTCGTTCTGGATATCCTGCACCGTGCAAGCCAGCATGCGCGCCGCCTCGCCGGGATGCGGCGTGACGACGGTCGCTGCCGTTCTTTGTATAAGTATCTTGCGCAAGGATTGATCACCAGCCAGCAGATTGAGCGCATCGGCATCCAGCAACAGGGGGGCAGACAAAACCAAAGCTCGCGCCAGCATTGAACGCGCAGTTTCATCAGTCCCCATGCCCGGACCCAGCACCAGACAATCGAGCTTCTCCAGTTTCAGCACCTCGTCCGCCGGGCGCAGCATCAGCTCCGGCATCATGCTGTCGTAGGTCGGCGCGGCGTCATCCAGCAATCCGAGATAGACGCGGCCGGCACCCATGAGCAGACCGGCCCGGGCAGCCAGTACCGCGGCCCCGGTCATGCGCGCCGCGCCGCCGATGACGCCAAGATTGCCGAAATTACCCTTGTTGGAATTCTTCAAACGAGGAGCCAGCATCTTGCTGACGCTTTCCTGCTCCAGAAGGCGGCCTGCCACTTCAGCATCCGCTTCAAGTTCGAGCCGGTCGAGCACCACTTCTCCGGCATGGTCAGGGCCATTCAGCGTGAACAATCCCGGCTTCAGGCCGAGGAAAGTCATCGTCCATTGCGCCTTGACCGCGCAACCCAGCACTCTGCCGGTATCCGCGCAAAGCCCGCTCGGCACATCGATGGCCAGCACTGGCACACCGAGCCGGTTGACGGTTGCGATCAGCTCCGCCGGTCGGCCAGTTATCGGCCTTTGCAGACCGATACCGAACAGGCCATCGATCACCAGACCCCACTCTTCCTTTTGAAGGTGATTCAGTGGAATGTGATCCAGCACCTTGCCGCCCGCATCCAGCCAGTTGCGATAAGCCGCGGCCGCATCCGCCGGTAACTTTTCAGCGTCACCGCAGAACACCACCGTCACCGGATAGATCTCCTGCAGCAACCGCGCGGCGACAAAGGCATCGCCGCCATTATTGCCGGGGCCAGCCAACACCAGTATCGGAGCCTGCACGTCGGGCAAAGTGTCCTGCACGAACCGGCTGATGGCGATGCCGGCTCTATGCATCAGGGGCTGCGCGCCATGCTGTTGTTCGATCGCCCTGATCTCGGCTGTCGTAAAAAGTGGTCGGTAGAGTTTCATGCTCATGGATTCAAGTTTCAGTAAACGAATCTGCTGCGCAGATCCTCCAGATTGAGTTCGTGCAGAATCTGCTCCAGCCGCAGTTGCGCGTTCTTGCGCGGGCTGTTCTTGTAGCGCGCGATGATCAGCTCGTTCTTCATCGAATGTTCCCAGCCGACCAGTTCGGTCACCGTGACCTGATAGCCATGCGCTTCCAGTTGCAGACAGCGCAGCACGTTAGTGATTTGGCTGCCGAACTCGCGGGTATGGATCGGGTGACGCCAGATCTCGGACAGCGGCGTCTTGCCGAAAGACTCGTTCTTGTGGCGGCGTAGCACTTCCGCCACCTCGGCCTGACAGCACGGCACCAGCACCATGAACTGCGCCTCTTTTTCCAGCCCGAAGCGTATCGCATCATCGGTTGCCGTATTGCAGGCATGCAACGCAGTGACGATATCGACCTTCTCCGGCAACTCCTTCGATTGGATCGACTCCCCCACACTCAAATGCAGAAACTGCATGCGTTCGAAACCAAGCTGCTGCGCCAGTTCACGCGACTTTTCCACCAGCTCGGCACGCGTTTCAATACCGATCACCTGCCCACCAGCACGCTGCTTCATGAACAGGTCATAGAGGATGAAACCCAGATAGGACTTGCCGGCACCGTGATCGACCAGCACAGCGTGCTCATTCTCGGCCATCACTTCTTCCAGCAGGGGTTCGATAAAGTGATAAAGGTGATACACCTGCTTGAGTTTGCGCCGGGTATCCTGATTGAGCTTGCCGTCGCGCGTGAGGATATGCAGCGCCTTCAGCAACTCGATGGACTGATTGGGTTTGATTTCTGGAATAAGTGACATGACGATAGTTTAACCGAGGCCTGCCCGCCTCGCACGATGTTAGAATGAGGCTTGCATGCATTAGCTGACCATTTTGATTTTGAAGAAATCCGATCCGACGGATTTTCCTCTTCAAAATCGAAAAAGACGCGAAGGCAAGGCGAAGACAGTACGAGTAGCACTAACCGCAAGGGTCATGTCCGTCAGGACGGCCGCTAAAGCGGCTCGTCTTGACGCCACAAGCCGCAACCGACAAAGTATTTTTCGATTTTCAAGAGGAAAACAATGGCGATTCAGTGGTATCCGGGCCATATGACCCAGGCGCGCAAAAAGGCCGCCGAAACCATGGAATTTATCGATGTCGTCATCGAGGTGCTGGACGCGCGCGTGCCCGAGGCCAGCCATAACCCGATGATCGAGGACATGCGGCTGTTCCGCCAGCGTCCCAACCTGAAGATCCTCAACAAGGCCGACCTGGCCGACCCGGAGGTCACCCAGGCCTGGCTGCAACACTTCAACCAGCAGCAAGGCGTCAAGGCGGTCGCCCTCTCATGCAAGAAACCGGGGGATGCCAAAAAAATCCCGGGGCTCTGTCAACAGTTGGCACCACACCGCGGCACCCATCTCAAACCATTGCGAATGATGATCATGGGTATTCCCAATGTCGGCAAATCGACGCTGATGAATGCCCTGCTCAACCGCCGCATCGCCAAGGTCGGTGATGAACCGGCCGTGACCAAGTCACAGCAGCGTTTCGAACTGAGTGAAGTGATGACCATCACCGATACGCCGGGCATGATGTGGCCGAAGATCGCCCACGAGTCCGACGGCTACATGCTGGCGGCAAGCCATGCC
>PHCM01000125.1 GCA_002842255.1 Betaproteobacteria bacterium HGW-Betaproteobacteria-2
CCGGAATTCCATGGAGACCGGATACTGGCGATGATTACCGGAATTCAAACCATGATCATCGCTGCCTATGGCGGAAAAACGGAATTCCATTTTCCTGATCCAGTCAACCCGCACCACTTGAACATCGCTGCACAAAATGTGGACAAGGTACTCTGGAAACTCAAAAACACAAGCAACGATATTGAAATCGAAAGTACCAGAACAGGGATTTCCACGGATGCAAACATCCTGTCCATGCTGACAAAAATCAAACAAACCCTGGATCTGGATGCAAGAATGCATGCAGAACGTTCCAACCAAAACCTGACACTAAATCAAACCACGATTGAAACTGATGAGTTTCTGCCGTTCTGATGCCCTTAAACTTTACCCGACAGCCGTTCACAACACATGACAACATTAAAACACATGCAAGCACTCGCAATGATCAATGTTCTATTGGCTGGTCTTCTGGCATTTTGCCAAATCGCGATAGCAGCGGAAGTTACAGAAGAAGGCCATACTCACCAGGTCAACCTGATTGAGTTGGAAGATGCCGACTGCGCACAGAAGGATGGCAAACTCATCGCATTGATGAACTCAGATGCAGAAACCACATTTGAAGTCTGGGTGGATCGCTGGTTTATGAACGTGCAAACGCCGGATCACACCAAACACGTCCTGCCACCAGGACAAGCCCCTGTTCCACTGGGCTGCTCATCTACACGTGCAGGAGATCAGCACTGGACTTTTTACAGCATCAAATCAATCAAGCCCTAAGCTGATACACGAAAATCGGCCAAGAACTCAACAGGCAGCGGCAAACCCGACAAAACTACAAACGCCGATCACACCAGACACATATTGTCACCAGAACCGATGCACAACACCGATAGGCTGTTCACTGACGCTTCCCGGAGAACATCATTGAGCACTTTACAGCGTCGCAACAACACCGTCCTGAACACGCATAATCAGGGAACCCGAATTTCCTGCTGATAATGTCGATCCTCATTATCCTGGGCCAGGATATCAATCGTAGCTGATCCGGACGGAATAAACTCGAATCGGATATAGGGATTGGCACTGATGCCGACACCTACATCGACGGACATCAAAGGCGCATTATCCAGCATGAAATCGAGACGCTTGATAAAGTATGGCTTTGCATAATAGCCATAAACCGTCCGCTCAAACCCGGTTCGCATTGGATGTTTAATGTTAAAGCTGAGTGTATTGACCTCTCCGTAACGAACAGGATCAGCCAACTGGACTTTCATTCTTCCCGCTTCCGCTCTCAATTGCGCTTCATCAGAACCGATGCCACCACCACAGCCACCGCCTGGCGTTTTAATCCCGACTTTATGCATGTAGTACCTGCCATCTCTGGTTTCTGCAATGGCTCGCATATAAGAACTCTTTTCCAGACGGACTCTGGTCGAAAAATGGATCGGTTGTTTATTCTTGGGAAAATGAAAGATGGCAGTCAGCTGCACAGGATTTGCATCAGTAATCAGATAAACCTTGGCAACCTGCAATGCGTCTGAATGGAGAGTATCGATTCCAACCGAGATGGGGACTAGACCAGCATCTTCAGCAACAGGCGGTGCCGTAATCTGGATCAGCCGATTTCCATCCTCTACGGTTTTACCTGCAAAAAAAGCTTCATGTATTGCCGGCCATAACTCATCATCAATAACACCTGCCTGCGCTTGTAAGCTGACGACAAGATAGATGGTTACTACAAGCAAAGAGCGCCATAACTTCAGCCAATTCAGCCTGACAGTCATAGCGCTCTTTGGGTACATATTAAGAATTTTGCAACAATCAGTGAATCATGACACCCCATGGGAACGAGCCGACAGGTATATCGACCAGATGTTCAAGCTTGACAGTATCAATCACCGAAACCGAATTGGACCTGCCATTGGCAACATAAAGTTTTTTACCATCCGGGGTCAATGCCATATTCCATGGACGCTCACCAACCTTGATGGTTTTGATGACCTTGTTGGATTTGGTGTCGATCACACTGACCGATTTTTCACCACCATTACTGATATAAACCCTGCTACCATCTGGCGAGACAGTCACACCATTCGATCGCACGCCAACCTTGATTCGTTCAATCACCTTCCAGTCCCCCACACTAATCACTTCCACCTGATTACCGGCTTCATTGGCCACATAGAACCGTTTGCCATCCGGCAGGAAGCCAATACCTCTTGGGTGCTTGCTGCCCTTGATCAGGTGCACCGATTGCATTGTGGCAGCATCAAAGACATCCAGATCGCCACTTTTCTCATTACTGGCAATCAACCACTTTCCATCCGGGCTGTATACGCAATGCTCAGGATTTTTTCCCTGGGTTTTTGAAGTCTGCACCAACTTGAAAGTACTCAAATCGATGAAGGACACCGCATGTTCCTCTTCCAGGCAGGAAGCCAAGGTCTTGCCGTCTGGAGATATCTTGATGCCTTCCGGTTCATCGCCTACGAACACACGAGAGAGTTCCTTGCCTGTTGCCAGATCCAGCTTGGCCACGGCATTGTCATCACGAACTACCACATAAAGATATTGACCGCTTGCATCCAGCGTCGCAGCCTGGATTCTTTTGCCGAGGTTGCCGCCTTTGGGAAGAATATCAACAACCTTGTCTGCACTGGTGTCAATCACGGATATCGTGCCATCCTTTTCATTCGGCACATAGGCTAATGGTGCTGCAATGGCCTGATGAAAAAATAGGGAAAAAACACCTGTCAGAATTGCATGGCTCGGATTGAATTTCATCGTGATTCCTTAATTTTTGAAAAAAAAACCAGACACCTTGCAGTGCCTGGCTGAGCTATGGAGACACACATCAAGAGATGGTTATTGGCTAAATCATTAAGCCAGCCGCAAATTGAAGTGTAGATACCATCTTAAGGAGTTAAAGAATGAGACACTAGGCTGATATTCCCGAATTGCTATGGGAGTTTCTCCCATAGACCGCCCCACTTCATTACTTTTCAATATAACGCTTGAGACCATCCAGACCCGCATCGTAGATCTTGTTAATGGCCGCGACTGCGGTCGGGTTGTCCTGCCCCGGTGGGGCTTCCATACTATTGGCCATATTGTAAAAACGACCAGTCCATGTCAGCGTCGACTCCCCTTCACCCGGACCTGGCTTTACCTGCATCACTGCCCGGTAATTGCTGACCGGCACCGTGCCTTCCACCATCTTGTAATCCAGTTTGAACTCCTCGGCTTTCGCTTCCCTCAGCTTCTCGACAATGTAGAGCCCGTCCTTGAAAGTCACAGTCCGGTGAGTCAGCACTGCTTCGCTTTCATTATCCTTGCGATCTTCCACCTTGATTTCGGCAACGTCGCCATGCCATTGCGCGATCGCACCAAAGTCCGTTAATGCAGCCCAGACTTTGGCCGGCTCTGCCTTGATCACCACCTCTTTCACGATTTTCTGCGGGCTGGGGCCATGTGCCATGGCCAGTGCCGGTGTTAACAATGCTGCTGCAATTGCCAGAATACTTCTCATATTGCTCTTACCCTTTCCATGAATCGACATTATTACTTGGCCTCCAGCACAGTCTTCAACCCGGCCAGCCCAGCGTCGTATACACCTTCCACTGCAGCGATGGCGGTCGCATTGTCTTCACCTTTGGGCGCATCAACGGCATATGCCTTGTTGTAGAAGCGCCCGGTCCAGGTCACCACAGTCTGGCTCGGTTCTGCACCTGCCTTGACCTGCATGATGGCGCGATAACTGCTGACCGGCAGCACGCCTTCGACGATACGATATTCCAGCTTCATATCGGCATCTGAAGCCACAACCAGTTTCTCGAGTATCGTTCCGCCATCCTTGAGTGTCAGCAGTCGATGCTGCACATCCGCGCCGCTATCGTCCTTTCGCATCTCCAGCTTGGTGCTGGCCACAGCGGGGTGCCATTGATGGATCGCACCGAAATCCTTGACCAAATCCCAGACCTTTGCCGGCTCGGCCTGAATGGTCACTTCCTTGATGACTTTCTGCTGGCTGGGCGCAATAGCCGCGCTGGCTTGAACTGCCATCAGACCTAATGTGGATACTGCTAACAAATGTTTGAGTTTCATATCTAATTCCTCTTTTTATGGTTGAACCGGATAGCCGATGAATTGGCCGAATGAACGGCTCTGCGAGCCGGTGGCAATACTCTTGATCTTGCGATTGGTTTTGGCATCGATGACTGAAACGGCGTTATCCATCCAACTGGCGACATAGACACGCTGATGCCTGGCGTCGAACGAAACTCCTTCAGGGAAACCATCCACATCAATGGTTGCAATGACTTTTCCGGCCCGTATATCTATTACCGACACCGTGTCTTCCCCTGTGTTGCTAACATAGGCAAAACGCCCATCAGGGCTTGAAGCCACACAATATGGATGCTCGCCGACCGGGATGGTCGCCACGACCTGGTCGCGACGGACATCGATGACCGAGAGCGAATTACTCTCGACATTAACCACGAGCAGATTTCTGCCGTCGCCACTCAAGGTCATGCCGAACGGGTGTTTGCCAACCGGGATTTTTGATATCAGCTTGCGGCTACGAATATCAATCACGCCAACATCATCGCTGTCACGATTGGCCACATACAAGGTTGCGCCCTCGCGGCTGACATCCATGCCGGATGGCGCCTCGCCGATCTCAATCTCACCGGTCTGCTTATAGCTTTCCGTATCAATCAACAGTACGCGATCATGAAACCAGTCTGCGACGAACAACTGGCCACCGGTCTTGCTCAATGCCAAGCCGACCGGCGCGATTTGCAGGCTGATTTCATGTATCACCCGATTGCTCTGCATATCAATGACCGAGACCGAGCGTCCATCAACGTTTGAGACGTAGACACGCTGCTGAACGGGGTCGATGGCAATGCCGACCGGGCCTTTGCCTACCGGGATATCAGCAGTAACGACATCATCCGCCAGATCTATAACGGAAACCGTGTCCGCGCCCTGGTTGGTAATGTAGGCATAAGGCCCCGCCATTACTGCGGTTGAAGCCAATAATAATGCGACTGTTGCAATCACTCCGCGGAATCGCCGGAACCCGTGTTGATGTTTTACCAAGCTAATTCAGCCTTCTAGATTTTGATTACAGCCTGCCCCGAAAAGACATCAGGCAATCGCCGCAAACAAACAGCGACGGTTGCCTTATTCTGAGAATAAGCCTTGAATAATTACCATGTCTTTCTGGATGGATCGCCACGATAAACGGAGCGGATGAA
>PHCM01000126.1 GCA_002842255.1 Betaproteobacteria bacterium HGW-Betaproteobacteria-2
TTTTTCGGCCCTCTAGCTCATGCTTGGTTAGAGCAGCGGACTCATAATCCGTTGGTGCTGTGTTCGACTCACAGGGGGGCCACCAATCTATTCAACGGCTTAGGATAATTCCTAGGCCGTTTTTCTTTTCTGGTGTGGGGTAAATGTGGAATGCAGGTCAGGGGCGGGACATGTTTCCATTTGATTTGTTCCTGCAGGTCGCGCTTGTCTTGACATTAAGTTGTTTTATTAGATACTTGAATCACCGCTATAAATCGAGCTCTTGCTGTTTATCATTATTCCATGACAAAAAAAAGCCTCAACGGATACAGATTATTGGCTTGGGTGGTACTCAGTTTCGGCGTTTCTATTTCACTTGTTTTCGCGTTTTACCAGAAACAGACTGTCGAGAGAGAGGCGGTCAAGCAATTCGCATTTGCTTCGGATCAGGTCTTACAAAGAATCCAGGAGCGACTGGATTCTTATCAATTGATACTCAGGGCTGGCGCCGGGCTGTTTTTTGCATCGACTGCAGTGGATAGGCAGGAATGGAAGGGATTTGTCGAGCATGTCGGGGCAGACAGAATTGTTGCAGGTGTTCAGGGTATAGGTTTTTCCGAGGCCATCCGGCCACATGATCTAGAACTGCATATAAACAGGATCCGTGCTGAAGGTTTTCCAGAGTACCAGGTCTGGCCTGAAGGGGAACGGGGCTTCTATAGTTCCATTATCTATCTGGAACCATTCGATGCGCGCAATCAGCGTGCTTTCGGCTACGACATGTTTTCTGAACCCGTGCGACGGAAGGCAATGGAGCAGGCGCGGGATAGTGGGGAAATTGCTTTGTCTGGCAAGGTTCAGCTTGTGCAGGAAACAGATGTCGATGTCCAGGCTGGTGTGCTCATGTACTTCCCAGTTTATCAGAATGGTATGCCAACAGCGACAGTGGAGCAAAGGCGTGCGGCACTAACCGGTTGGGTTTACAGTCCGTTTCGCATGCATGATCTCATGTCCGGCATCCTGTCTGGCTGGGAAGGTGCAGATGGCAGGTATGTCGATCTGCATATCTACGATGGTGCAGAAGCTTCATTGGTTACGTTGCTGTATGACAGTGATATTGACCATGGACTTGAGAAAAATGCGATCTTCCATCAAGCAAGAACGCTGGATATTCATGGAAAGTCATGGACTCTGGAATTTGATCGCGTTGGCAACACCTCAATTGTAAATTACGCACCGGTTTATATTGTCCTGGTTAGTGGTCTGGGTTTGAGCGGTTTGCTTTTTGCATTGCTTATGACAGTGATACATACCAGGGAAAAAGCCAATCAGATAGCAGTCCAGTTGACTGAGGATATTCGTCGTAACGAGGAAATGCTGAGAGAGAGTGAGTTTCGCTGGAAGTTTGCTATTGAAGGTACCGGTGACGGCCTCTGGGACTGGAGTATTAATGAAGGGCGCGTATTTTTCTCTAAGCGCTGGAAGACCATGCTCGGTTATGAAGAGGATGAGATAAGCGGTACGTTGGATGAGTGGCTGGAACGTATTCATCCGGATGACAGAGAAAAGACTTTGGCGGTTGTGCGAGATTATCTTGATGGGAAAACGCCGTATTACCTCTGCGAACATCGCGCGCGTCGCAAGGATGGAAGCTATATCTGGATTCTTGACCGGGGCATGGTCGTCAGTCGCAGTGAGGATGGTAAGCCGTTGCGCATGATTGGCACCCATAGCGACATCACCAAGAGCAAGATGCTGGAAGCAACGCTACGAGAGAATGAAGAGCAATTGCAGGAAGCGCAACGCATCGCCAAGATCGGCAGTTGGCGACTTGATTTGGCAAGCAGGCGAGTCTCATGGACAGCTGAAGTGTCTCGTATGTTCGGTCTGGATCCGGATTTGCCGTCGCCGGATTTCACTGCATTGAAAAAGCTGTTTACTGTCGAAAGTTGGGATGCACTCAGTGCAGCATTGACCGGAGCCGAGAGCGACGGCATTCCATATGAGATAGATCTGGAGATGGTGCGTTCCGATGGCTCGCATGGTTGGATGCATGCCCGCGGTGAGGCGGTTTTTGATGAGCATGGCAATGTGATTGCGCTGCATGGAGTTGCATCAGATATTACCGAACGCAAGAGCGCGGAAGAGAAGCTGTATCTGGCTGCCAGCGTGTTCAGCCATGCACGTGAAGGTATATTGGTTACGGATGCGGATGGCCTGATTCTTGAAGTCAATGAGGCGTTTACACGAATTACCGGGTATGAGCGCGCGGAGGTTCTGGGCAAGAATCCCAGCGTACTCAAATCGGGTCGGAATGCTCCTGAGTTTTATGCTGCCATGTGGTATGAGATTGTTCACAAGGGTTATTGGTCTGGCGAAGTATGGAACCGGCGCAAGAATGGTGAAGTTTTTCCGGAACTGCTGACTATCAATTCAATCAAGGATGCTGCTGGTAAGGTCAATCAGTACGTTGGACTGTTTACGGACATCAGTCATTTCAAGGAGCATGAACAGCAACTTGAGCAGATTGCACATTATGATGCGTTGACCGGTCTTCCGAACCGGGTTCTGTTGACGGATCGTTTGCAGCAGGCGATGGCGCAGGCCAGGCGGAGCAAGCAAGCGGTGGCGGTGGCATTTGTCGATCTCGACAAGTTCAAGGAGGTCAATGACCAGTATGGGCATGAGGCCGGAGATACTGTGCTGATGATTTTTGCTGATCGTATGAAGCAGAGTTTGCGTGCGGGGGACACTATTGCGAGATTGGGCGGTGACGAGTTCGTGGCTGTGCTACCCCAACTGTCTGATATGCAAGCTTCACTGACTCTGATCGAGCGGCTGATTGCTCTGGCAGCGCGACCGATGGATATCGGTCAGCATATGGTGCAGGTGTCGGCCAGTGTGGGCGTGACCTATTATCCTCAAGCGGAGGAGGTGGATGGCGACCTGTTGATGCGTCAGGCGGATATGGCCATGTATCAGGCGAAAGTCGCTGGCAGGAATTGTTATCGAATTTTTGATATTGAGCATGACCGTAGTCTGCGCGGACACCATGAGGATATGAAAAATATTGAGCAGGCCCTGGTTCGGGGCGAGTTCCAGCTTTACTACCAGCCCAAGGTGAACATGCGTAGTGGCGAACTGATCGGTGTGGAGGCGCTGATTCGTTGGCAGCATCCGGAGCGTGGCTTGTTGAGTCCGGCAATGTTCCTGTCGGTGACCGAGAATAATGCCCTGTCGGTAACGTTAGGCGAATGGGTGATTAATGCGGCATTGGTTCAGATGAAGACATGGCAATCCGCGGGGCTGCATATCCCGGTTAGCGTTAATGTCAGCGGCTACCATTTGTTGCAGGACAATTTTGTTTCCAGACTGACGCAGTTGTTATCGGAATGTCCGGAGGTCAGTCCGGATATGCTGGAATTGGAAGTGCTGGAAAGTAATGCGCTGGGTGACCTTTCCACGGTGGCGCATGTGATCAATGATTGCAAGAAGGCCGGAGTCACTTTTGCGCTGGATGATTTCGGTACCGGATATTCCTCGCTGACTTATCTCAAGCATCTGCAGGCCGTTACACTCAAGATCGACCAGAGTTTCGTGCTTGATATGCTGGAAGATCCGGAGGATCTTGCTATTCTTGAGGGGGTGCTGGGCCTGGCCCGGGCATTCCGTCGACAGGCCGTCGCGGAAGGGGTGGAAACTCTCGAGCATGGTGAGATGCTGCTTAACATGGGATGTGAGGTTGGTCAGGGTTACGCCATTGCGTACCCTATGCCTGCAGAGTTGTTGCCTGAGTGGGTGGCACATTGGCGGCCTGATGGCACATGGCAGACGGCGACTCCTTTCGGGATCAGAAACCTGCCTTACATTTATGCCATCGTTGAACACCGGGCCTGGATTCGGGCTTTTGAGGCCGCATTAAAGGGGGAACGTGAGAGTCCGCCTGCGCTTGATTCGCACCAATGCAATTTTGGGCGATGGATAGATGCCGAGCTGAATGCAGGGGCTCGAACTGAGCCGGGTTTTGCCAAGGCTGATGCCTGTCATGTGAAGCTGCATGACCTGTCTGTGCAGATGCATCTGCTATATACCCAGGGTAGAGGTGCGGAAGCCTTGGCGCAAATGGAAAACTTGCGTGAAGCAAGCCGTGATTTGGTCGTTGAAATGAAGCAGTTGATGATGAGCGGGATTTAGCCCATTTGGATAATATAAGGAGAGCTTATGTTGGATGATAGCCATCAGCGTTATGGTGCCGTTACACGTTTTTTCCACTGGGTCATGGCGATACTGATAGTGGAGCAGTTTTTCAAGTTCGCCGATCGCATCAATGAAGGTGAGCACTGGCTGGGCGATACGTTCGGCCCGTTACATGGTTCCATTGGCCTTACTCTGTTGATGCTGGTGGTCCTGCGACTACTCTGGGCGATTTCGCAACGGCGGCAGCGGCCGGTCAACGAAGGATTTGAAGGGCTGATAGCCAAGGCGGCACACGGGTTGATGTATTTTTGTGTGCTGGTCATGCCTTTTTTCGGCATGCTCTATGTTTACGGCAAGGGTTATCCGGTCAAATTCTTCGGGCTGGAGTTGATCGCCAAACCTGCTGGCGAGACCGAATGGGCGATTGCCGTCGGCGGCTTCCATTCTCCGCTTGCCATTCTGCTGGCATTACTGGTGCTGGCGCATATTGCTTCCGCGATTTATCACCGTGTGGTCAAGAAGGATGACGTGCTGCAGCGCATGCTTTGACCCTTACGCAGCCAAATCCCAGGTAGCTAGCGAGCCGCCCCGGGTTTAGCCGTATTGAACATCTCGTTCAGCAATTCGCCGCCCTTTTCCAGCATGAAGTAGCGGAAGCCTTCCGCCGCCTGTGAGAGGTTGCGTTTGCTGAGGGCCACCACATGCCAGGTGCGGATGATGGGGGTGTCCTGCACATCCAGCACCGCAATCTGCCGGTTCTCCAGCTCCAGGCCAATCGTGTGCAGTGAAACAAACGAGATGCCGAGATTGGCCATCACTGCCTGCTTGATGCTCTCATTGCTGGACATTTCCATGGTGATGACGGGGGAAGCCTCATGTTCGGCCAGAAATGTTTCCATGATGAAGCGGGTGCCGGAGCCATGTTCGCGCGTGATGATCTCGAACTGGTTGAGCGACTTCGGCGTGATGTTCTGTTTGTCCGCCAGTGGATGTTG
>PHCM01000127.1 GCA_002842255.1 Betaproteobacteria bacterium HGW-Betaproteobacteria-2
GTTTGTAGCGGCGGATGGTGAAGACGTCGAGCAGGGCCTGGGTCGGATGGGCGTGGCGACCATCGCCGGCATTGATGACATGGATGTGCGGCTTGACATGGCGCGCGATGAAATGGGCAGCGCCGGATTGCGCGTGCCGGATGACGAACATGTCGGCGTGCATCGCCGTCAGGTTGTCCACCGTATCGAGAATGGTCTCTCCCTTGGATTGCGAGGAGGTGCTGACATTCAGATTGATGACGTCTGCCGAAAGGCGTTTTGCTGCGATCTCGAAGGTGGTGCGGGTACGCGTACTGTTCTCGAAGAAGATGTTGCAGACCGTCTTGCCGCGCAACAGCGGCACTTTCTTCACTTCCCGCTCGGCGACGCCGACGAAGGACTCCGCCGTATCCAGAATCTGGGTGATGATGCTTTTCGGCAAGCCTTCAATCGAAAGCAGGTGTTTCAGCTTGCCGTCATCAGTGAGTTGCGGGTTATGCATCTTGGCTTTCTTCCAGAGTGAGATAAAACCGGCCAGCCTTGTCCTGCATCAGTTGCAGGTTGCGGTCTGCCGGCAGTTGCATGTCGTGCGCGCAGAATTGCGGCGTGATCGGCAGTTCCCGGCCGCCGCGATTGACCAGAACGGCCAGTGAAATGCTGGCTGGCCGGCCGTAATCGAACAGTTCGTTCATGGCGGCGCGTATGGTGCGGCCGGTATAGAACACATCGTCGATCAGAATGATATGGCGGCCCTCGACCTCGAAAGGAATCTGCGAGGGCAGGGTGTCCTGATGCAGGCCGCGCTGGCCGAAATCGTCACGATAAAAGGACACATCCAGCTTGCCGTGCTCTATATCCTTGCCCAGCATGGGCAACAGGCGTTCCATGATCCAGACACCGCCGCTGTGGATGCCGACCAGTGCAGTTTCGCTGTTGATGATCGGTTTGAGTTGCTCAGCCAGCCTAGCAAGCAGTTGCTCGGCGTCCGGCAAATCGATGGTTGGCTGCGTCATTGCTTGAGTCCGTCAAAATAGGATTGAAGAATGTGTTGTGCTGCCACCTGATCTATCATCGGTTTCTGTTTGCGGCCGCCTATGCCCAGTTCCTTGAGGGTCTGGCTGGCTTCCGCCGAGGACAGGCGCTCATCGATCATGACGACGGGCAGGTTGAAGCGGCCTTCCAGACGGCGGGCGAACCTTTTGCACAACAGCGTCAGTTGGTGTTCTTCCCCGTCGAGCGAAAGCGGCAGGCCGACAACCAGGGTGACTGGTTTCCATTCCACAATCAGATCGCCGATCAGGCGAAACCGCTCAGTGTTGATTTCAGTGGCGATGGTGGTCAGTGGATGGGCGATGCCAAGCAGATGCTCGCCCAGTGCCACACCAATGCGTTTTTCGCCGAAGTCGAAGCCCAGTACGCTGCCCTCGATGTGAGCGAAGGGTTTGGAAAAACCGGGGGCTTGCGTGGTGTCAGGTTGTAGATTCTTCTGCTCGGCCGCGCGTGTCGCCATCATGCGTGGCCCGCCTGTTCGGAGAGTGCAGCGAAGTCGATGCCGAGCAAGGCCATGGCGGCGCTGAATTTTTCCTCATTCGGGATATCGAAGATCAGCTTGTCCTGCGACTGCTCGCTGTCCGGTTTGACGGAAAGCCAGGCATTCTGCGCCATCTCATCTTCCAGTTGGCCTGCCGACCAGCCGGCATAACCCAGAGTTACCAGCATTTTCTCTGGCCCTTTTCCCTGGGCAACTGCCTCCAGAATGTCCTTCGATGTGGTAAGGGCAGTGCCGCCATGTACGGCGATGGTTGAATCCCAGGAACCGGCCGGCTGGTGCAGGACGAAGCCGCGGTCGATCTGCACCGGTCCGCCGAAATGCACGGCTGTTTGCGCCAGGCTGTTATTCTCGAGCTGCAGGTTGATCTGTTCGAACAGGGCGTCCAGCTTCATGTCGATCGGGCGGTTGATGACGACGCCCATGGCGCCATCCTGGTTGTGCTCACAGATGAAGGTGACGGATCTTGCAAAATAAGGGTCTGTCATCGCAGGCATTGCGATCAGGAAGTGGCCGGAGAGATTTACATTTTCCACGAGGCGCATTATCTCATAAATATCAGCTGGATAAATAGCAGAGCTGGCGCATCAGGCTTCCAGATAACCTGTCACTTCCAGCCCGAAACCAGTCATGCTTGGCATTTTTCTTGGTGTCGCCATCAGCTTCATTTTGCGGACGCCGAGGTCGAGCAGGATCTGTGAGCCTATGCCGTAGTTGCGCAGGTCCTGACGGATGCGCACCGGTTCGTCGGCATGTTGGATGCGTTCGATCAGATCTGCGCCGCCTTCATTATGGTTGAGCAGGATCATGACGCCGGTTTCTGCCTGCTGGATAGCTTGCATGGCTTTCAGCGTGTTCCAGGAATGACTGTTGCTGGTGCTGTCCAGCAAATCGAACACCGATAGTGGTTCATGTACACGCACCAGCGTTTCGGTCTCCGCGTTCGGCTCGCCCTTGACCAGCGCCAGATGCGTTGCGTTGGCGATTTTGTCTGCATAGGCGATCAACCGCATTTCACCGTAAGGGGTCATGACGGTGCGCTCGGCTGCGCGCTGCACCAGTGATTCGTTCTGGTTGCGGTAGTGAATGAGGTCGGCGATCGTGCCGATCTTGAGTTGATGCTGTTTGGCGAAAGCCATGAGATCAGGCAGGCGCGCCATGCTGCCGTCGTCATTCAGTATTTCGCAGATGACCGATGCCGGTTCCAGACCGGCGAGTGCTGCCAGATCGCAGCCGGCTTCAGTGTGGCCGGCGCGCACCAGGACGCCGCCATTCTGTGCGGCCAGCGGAAAGACGTGGCCGGGGCTGACAATGTCTCTGGCGCTCGCATCGCTGGCGACAGCGGCCTGTATGGTGTGTGCCCGGTCGGCTGCCGAGATGCCGGTAGTGACACCGCTTGCCGCCTCGATCGATACCGTGAAGTTGGTGCGCATGCTGCTGCCGTTCTTCTGCACCATGGAGGGCAGGTTGAGTTGGCGGCAACGTGCTTCGGTCAGGGTCAGGCAGATTAGTCCGCGACCGTATTTCGCCATGAAGTTGATGTGTTCGGCCGTGGCGAATTGTCCGGCGAGTACCAGGTCGCCTTCGTTCTCCCGGTCTTCTTCATCGACCAGGATGACCATGCGGCCTTGGCGGATTTCCTCGATGATCTCGCTGATGGGGCTGATTACAGTGGTCATCAGGCGCTGTCCCCACTGTCTTCCATATTCCACTGCGCCATGCGTTCCACATAACGGGCAATCAGGTCGATCTCCAGATTGACGCGGCTGCCGATGCCGAGGTGCTTCAGCGTCGTGACTTCCAGCGTATGTGGAATCAGATTGATGCTGAAGGTGTCCTTGTCGACCTCATTGACTGTCAGGCTGACGCCATCGACCGCGATGGAGCCCTTGACCGCGATGAAGCGCGAAATCATGTGTGGCGCGCGGACTACCAACAGCCAGCAATCGCTGACTGCTTCGAACTTAACGACCTGCCCCACACCATCAACATGGCCGCTCACCAGATGGCCACCCAGGCGGTCGGAATAGCGCAGCGCTTTTTCCAGATTGACGGGACGTGTTGTATCGAGACCGACAGTGCACGATAGTGTTTCCCTGGAAACATGCACTTCAAAATAGTCATCACCCAGATTGACGGCGGTCAGGCAGACGCCGTTGACGGCGATGCTGTCGCCGATGGCAACATCGGCAAGGTCGAGTGTGCCGGTGTCGATAACGAGTTTGACATCGCCATCCACGGGCGTGATGCGTTTTATTTGGCCAACGGCTTGTTTGATTCCGGTAAACATAGTGTAATTTTAGCAGGGAACCCTGATAAATTGAGGACGTCCATCAATTTGATGCAACAATTCCTGCAGATGGCAGTCTTGTTATCAGGTGGTCTTTGAATGAGAGCTGGTACAGAAATCATGTTGAGAACAAATATCCGTTCCGCCCCCCGATATGTCAGGCAGCCAATGCCAATGGTGCTGGTGCTGCTCTGGTTGATGGCGGCGCTGCTCATGATCCGGGAGGCAGAGGCAAACGAGATACAGGCCTACCATGAGCGTCCGGATGTGCAGGCATTCATGGCGCAAATGGAAGAAAAACATGGATTTGCTGCGCAGGAACTTCAGGATGTGTTCGCCGGCGTCAAGTTTCAGCCTGCCGTCATCAAGGCCATGGAGCCGCCAAGCACTCCCGGTGTGCGTTCCTGGGAGCGCTACCGCTCCAGGTTCGTCAACCAGAATCGAATCAATGGCGGTCAGCGATTCATGCGCGAATATGCGGCAGAGCTGCAGCGCGCCAGAAAAGTCTATGGAGTGCCGGAAACCATCATCGCAGCCATCATCGGCGTTGAAACGCTGTACGGGCAGCATACCGGCAACTACCGTGTGATTGATGCGCTGACGACGCTGGCCTTTGACTACCCGCGCAGGGCCGAATATTTCCGCGGTGAGTTGGAGCAGTATCTGCTGCTGGTCAGAGAGCAGGGGCTCGATTACTATGAAGTACTTGGTTCCTATGCCGGCGCGATTGGTCTGCCACAGTTCATGCCGACCAATGTGCGGCAACTGGCCGTGGATTTCGATGGTGACGGCAAGGTGGATCTGCGTAACAGCGTGGTCGATGCGATCGGCAGTGTCGCGCATTATCTTTCTGTCCACGGCTGGCGCAGCGGCGAACCGGTCGCCAGTCATGTCGCCTTCGACGAGGCGGTACCTGATGCCTGGATAGAAACCATCCTGCCGGTCATGACCAAAAAGGATATCCAGCATGTCGGTTTCAACACCAGTATCGCGCTGGATCATTCGCTGAATTTCGCCGTGATTCCGCTGGAAACGCCGGACCGGCCGGCGGAATTCTGGCTGGGCTTCAACAATTTCTATGTCATCACGCGCTACAACAAGAGCAGCTTTTATGCGATGAGCGTCTGGCAACTGGCCGAAGAGTTGGCCGGCCGCCGTTAGCAACAAATCGGCATTTCCCTGCTAGAATCCGCCCATGTCGTTTTTTAAATCCCTGCCTTTTGAGCTGTTCGTCGGTTTGCGCTACACGCGCGCCAAACGTCGCAACCATTTCATCTCCTTCATTTCCATGACCAGTATGGTCGGCATCGCTCTC
>PHCM01000128.1 GCA_002842255.1 Betaproteobacteria bacterium HGW-Betaproteobacteria-2
AGTTTCGAGAATTTGCTGTTTGCGTTCGCCTGCCATGTTTTTTCCTTTGCTGCTTTTACTTGTTAATTTGGTGCTTGTTGATCTTGTGACGGGTAATGCTTTTTCAGGATTATAACCGAACGTGAGTAAGGGCTAACACGCTCGGGATGCGGTAGTGGACGTAGTTCGGCTTGTGCAGCCGGCGGCTGATCCAGACGGTTTTCATGCCCATGCGCTTTGCCGTTCTCAATGCCGGCAGGCTGTCTTCCAGCATGACGCAGTCGCTGCCCTTGGCGCCTATGCTACGCAACATGCGGGCGAAACCGCGCACGGAAGGTTTGGGGTGGAAGCGGCTGCATTCGACGCTGAACACTTCCTCGAACAGGTCGTCGATGCCGAGCAGGTAGAGCACACGGTAGGCGTAATGCTGCGGCGCGTTGGTAAACACTACCTTGCGCCCGGGCAGGCACTGCAGCCAGTGGCGCAGGCGTTTGCGCTGTATCACCATCTGCGGCAGTTCGGGGAACTGGTGAGTCTCGTTGAGAAAGTGGTGCGGGCTGACGCCGTGATGACGGGTCAGGCCTTTCAGCGTGGCGCCGTAGACATGCCAGTAATGGCGGCGCAGCGAGTGAGCGTCTTCTTCGTCCAGTTGCAGGTGATCCATGATGTATTGCGTCATGGCCTGGTTCATGACCGGGAAGATGTGCGTGTCGGCATCGTGCAGGGTGTTGTCGAGATCGAACACCCAGACGCGTTTACTGTTTTTAGAAACCTGATTTGCCACAGAGCACGATCACAGAGTCATATCAAGTAAGGGTTTCTCTGTGTGCTCTGTGCCCTCTGTGGCTGAATTTGAATCACTTGGCCTTGATCAGCGTGCCGACGCCTTCGTCGGTCAGCACTTCGAGCAGCAGCGCGTGTTCGACGCGGCCGTCGATGATGTGCACGGATTTGACGCCGCTGCGGGCCGCATCCAGCGCTGAGCTGATCTTGGGCAGCATGCCGCCGGACAGCGTGCCGTCTTCGACCATTTCATCCACCTGTTTCGGCGTCAGGCCGGTCAGCAGGTTGCCATCCTTGTCCAGCACGCCCGGCGTGTTGGTCAGCAGGATGAGTTTTTCCGCGCCGAGGATCTCGGCCAGCTTGCCGGCGACGACATCGGCGTTGATGTTGTAGGTTTCGCCGTCCTGGCCGACGCCGATCGGGGCGATGACCGGGATGAAGTCGCCGGTATCGAGGAAGGAGATCAGGCTGGGGTCGATGGCGGTGATATCGCCGACGCTGCCGATGTCGATGAATTCGCCCGGCAGTTCCTTGTTCTCCATCAGCAGCTTTCTCGCGCGAATGAAGTTGCCATCCTGTCCGGTCAGGCCGACAGCCTTGCCGCCGTGACGGTTGATCAGGTTGACGATGTCCTTGTTGACTTGGCCACCCAGCACCATTTCCACCACGTCCATGGTCTCTTCGTCGGTGACGCGCATGCCCTGGATGAAGGTGCCCTTTTTGCCGAGGCGGTCGAGCAGGTCATTGATCTGCGGTCCGCCGCCGTGGACGACGACCGGATTCATGCCGACCAGTTTCAGCAGCACGACATCGCGCGCGAAGCAGTCCTGCAATGCAGGGTCGGTCATGGCGTTGCCGCCGTACTTGATGACGATGGTCTTGTCGAAGAAGCGCTTGATGTAGGGTAAAGCTTCGGCGAGGGT
The DNA here is from genome assembly GCA_002842255.1 of Betaproteobacteria bacterium HGW-Betaproteobacteria-2. GTDB lineage: Bacteria > Pseudomonadota > Gammaproteobacteria > Burkholderiales > Methylophilaceae > UBA6140. The sequence continues at coordinate 1,686 of PHCM01000128.1, forward strand.
TTTTGCCTTCTGGGCCGCAGTGGTTTTAGTGAGCATTCATCTCTCTCTGGGGGTGCGTGAACAGGGTCCATTTTACCTTGAAAAAAAGCAGGAGGCGGTGCAGAAATTATGCTAAGTTTTCATGAAAGAACCTGGTTCAAGTCGCGATGCTTAATTCACGGATGAGGAAGCCATGCCGAGTGATATTGAAATAGCCCAGAAAGCGCAGCTGAAGAAAATCAGCGAGATTGCATCCGAGCTTGGCCTAGTCGAGAATTCAGTCGAGCTCTATGGGCGATTCAAGGCCAAGATCGACACCCGGCTTAATCCGCATTTGCAGCAGCGACCGGACGGCAAACTGATTCTGGTGACGGCGATCAGCCCCAGCCCGGCAGGCGAAGGCAAAACGACGACAACGGTGGGTCTGGGCGACGCCCTTAATCGTATCGGCAAGAAGGCCATCGTCTGTCTGCGTGAGCCTTCCATGGGCCCGGTATTTGGCATGAAAGGCGGTGCTGCCGGTGGCGGCCATGCGCAGGTGGTGCCGATGGAAGATATCAATCTGCATTTCACCGGCGATTTTGCCGCCATTGCCCTCGCGCACAATCTGCTTGCCGCACTCATCGATAATCACATCCACCAGGGTAACGAACTGCAGATCGACCCACGCCAGGTGACCTGGAAGCGTGTGATGGATATGAACGACCGCGCGTTGCGGCAGATCGTCGTCGGTCTCGGCGGCAAGGTCAACGGCCAGACGCGTGAGGATGGCTTCGATATCGTCGTCGCTTCCGAGGTGATGGCGATCTTCTGTCTGGCGGAATCGCTGAAGGACCTCAAGCAGCGGCTGGGCAATATCGTCATCGGCTACACCTATGACGGCAAACCGGTGCAGGCGCGCGACCTGAAAGCGCACGGCGCCATGACCGTATTGCTGAAGGATGCCATCCGGCCCAACCTGGTACAGACACTGGAACATACGCCTGCCATCGTCCATGGCGGTCCATTCGCCAATATCGCCCACGGCTGCAATTCGGTGATCGCCACCAAACTCGGTTTGAAACTGGCCGATTATGTCGTGACCGAGGCTGGTTTTGGTGCTGACCTTGGAGCCGAAAAATTCATCGACATCAAATGCCGCAAATCTGGTTTGCGGCCATCCGCCTGTGTCGTCGTCGCAACCATCCGCGCGCTGAAATACCACGGCGGCGTCGAGGTGCCGCAACTGGAGATTGAGAATCTGGAGGCGCTTGAGCAAGGGCTGGCCAATCTGCGCAAGCATGTGGAAAACGTCACGCTGCATTACGGCCTGTCTTGCGTGGTGGCCATCAACCGCTTCAATGCCGACACCGATGCCGAGATCGCACTGGTGCGCCAGCGTCTGGCGGAACTTGGTGTCAATGTTGTGCTTGCCGAACACTGGGCAAAAGGCGGCGCCGGTGCTGAAGATCTGGCGCATGAGGTGGTTCGTCTGATCGAGAGCGACAAGAGCCGCATGCAGTTCGTCTATGAAGATGGCGACCCGTTATGGGAAAAAGTACGTAAGGTCGCCACCCGGATTTATGGCGCGGCGGATGTGCATGCGCCGAGAAGATTGCGCGTGCAGATCGACCAGTTACAGGCCGACGGTTACGGACATTATCCGATCTGTGTGGCGAAGACGCAGTATTCGTTCTCGACCGATGCCAGTGCCCGGGGTGCCGTGCAGGGGCATGTGATCACGATACGGGCGGTGCGCTTGTGCGCCGGTGCGGAATTTGTCGTCATGATCTGCGATGACATCATGACCATGCCCGGCTTGCCGAAAGTGCCCTGTGCTACGCGCATTGATATCGACGATGAAGGTCGTGTAAGCGGGCTTTATTAAGGAAGCGCTGATTAAATGGCTGGGCGGGCGCCTTGTGGCGTCAAGCCGAGCTGCCTTGGCAGCCGTCTTGACGGACACAACCCTTGCGGTTGCACTTCATCCCGCTCACTCATTTAATCAGCGCCTCCTTAAGCCGGTTCAGGCGGCTTTTTCAAAACCCTGGATCAGCATCTGTACGAACTGGCGGATGTTGACTTCATTTTGCAGCGTAATCGAAGTAAATTCCACTGCCGCCAGATGTTTGCCCTTGTGCTCGCTGGTGCGTACCACCTTGCCGTAGATGTCGCCGGCGTGATAGCCGATCAATGACAGGTCGATGCTGAGCTTGATGTCATCCAGCACATTGATTTTCTCGTCGAATTCGGCCTGGATGCCGAAGTAGCTGATGTTGCGAACGGTGCCTTGCAGTACTTGATCGGAGACAATCTTGTGTTCAATTTTCTGGTAGGTGAAAGGCATGCGTACCTTGACGCGCTGGCTCCTGCGCGCTTCGCGTCTGGGTACGGTCAGGCCCAGCGATGGGATGGCGAGCACCTCATGCACCTGTACAGATTCCGCCTTGCCCTTGACGAAGATTTCACTCGGGATGCCGGTCTTGACAAAGCTGCCAGCCTGCTTGAAGGTGTCATGGCCGATCAGGATCTGGCCGCGCAAACTGAAGGACTCGATGCGCGAGGCGAGGTTGACGCTGTCGCCGATCACCGTGTATTCGGAATGCAGTTTTGAGCCGAGCCTGCCTGCCATGGCCTTGCCGGTGTTGATGCCGATGCCCATATAGAGCGACGGCAATTGCAGGCGGTTGTTGGTGGCGTTGATATCGTCCATCGCCAGTTGCATCCTGACGGCGCAAGTCAGGGTTCTCTGCAAATCTTCTGCATGCGGCTTGGGGGTGCCGAAGGTGGCCATGATGGAATCCCCCATGAATTTGTCCACCATACCGTTATGCTGGATCACAATCTCGCTCATGGCAGAGAGATAGCGGTTCAGCATCTTGATGACCACTTTGGGAGGATATTCGGAGGAGACGCTGGTAAATCCGCGCAAGTCCGCAAAAAGTGTGCTGACCTTCAACTGCTGGAACTTGCCAGCGTCGTTATCCTGTGTGGGTGTTTCTGGTTCATTCATCGGAGCTGTTTTGTGCGTCGACAGTAATGTAACGATTCTAAACTTTAATGCAGGGATGAAAAGCCTGATTGAGGTTATCGCAAATAAAAAAAGCGGCCTTGCGGCCGCTAAACGAGGAGGGATACTGATTATTTGATGGTGAGTTTTTTGGCGGAGCTGACGGTCTTCTTCGGCAAGGTCAGTTCCAACACGCCGTCCTTGTATTGCGCTTCAGCCTTGGCTTCATCAATCTCGTTTTCCAGTGCAAAGCTGCGTGACACGCTGCCGAAATAACGTTCGCTGCGCAGCACCCGGGTGCCTTCCTTCACTTCATTTTCCTTGCGGACTTCGGCGCTGATGCTAACCTGGTTGCCATCGATCGTCACATGGATATTTTCTTTGGTCACGCCGGGGATCTCGGCATGGACCGTGTAATTCTGTTCCTGTTCTTCGACGTCAATTTTCATTTGCGGTTGAGCGCTGTTT
>PHCM01000129.1 GCA_002842255.1 Betaproteobacteria bacterium HGW-Betaproteobacteria-2
CTCCTGCAAGGTGAGCAATGTGCAGGACCTGCTGCTGGTCTATCGCGACCTGGCTTCCCGTTGCGAATATCCGCTACATCTGGGTTTGACCGAAGCCGGTATGGGTTCCAAGGGGATCGTGGCTTCCACCGCTGCGCTATCACTGTTGCTGCAGGAAGGCATCGGCGACACCATCCGTGTTTCGCTGACGCCCGAGCCGAACGAATCCAGAACCAAGGAAGTGGTCGTTGCACAGGAGATCCTGCAGACCATGGGCATCCGTTCCTTCACGCCGCTGGTCACTGCCTGCCCCGGTTGCGGTCGGACGACCTCGACCTTTTTCCAGGAACTGGCGCAAAAGATCCAGCGTTATCTTCGGGATCAGATGCCGGTCTGGCGCAAGCAGTATCCTGGCGTCGAGACCATGAGTGTCGCCGTCATGGGCTGTGTAGTCAATGGACCGGGTGAATCCAAACTGGCCAATATCGGTATCAGTCTGCCGGGCACCGGCGAGGTTCCGGTAGCGCCGGTATTCGTCGACGGTGAAAAGACCGTGACGCTGAAAGGCGATGCCATTGCGGAAGAGTTCCAGGCCATCGTGGAAGATTACGTGCAGAAGAATTATGCCGAAGGCGGCAAGTTGCGGCAGGAGTTCAAGCTGCCGGATCAGAACAAGACCATTCCGATTCGCGCTGTCTGATGTCTGTTTGAATCCACCTTGAGCAGAGTCCCGACAGTATGACGAATCAATCACAGAATCCGAAATCACAGAGCACAAAATTGCAGAGTAACAAACCTCAAACCACCAAGTTCCAAGCCACCAAGTTCCAGAGCATCAAGGGTTTCTACGACATCCTGCCTGAGCACACACCACTCTGGCAGTTGCTTGAGGACACGGCGAGACGCGTGCTGGCGCAGTACGATTATCGCAACATCCGCATGCCAATTGTGGAGACGACGGATCTTTTCGTGCGTAGCGTCGGAGAGCATACCGATATCGTCGAAAAGGAGATGTACTCCTGGACCGACGACCTCAACGATGACAAGCTGACCCTGCGTCCGGAAGGTACCGCGGGTTGTGTGCGTGCCGTGGTTGAGCACAGTCTGACCTACAACGGCCCTCAGCGCCTCTGGTACATGGGGCCGATGTTTAGGCATGAGAACGTGCAGAAAGGTCGCCAGCGCCAGTTCCATCAGATCGGCGTGGAAGCGTTCGGCTTTGCCGGGCCGGATGTCGATGCGGAGCAGATCATCATGCTGGCGCGTCTGTGGCGCGAACTCGGCATCAGCGATGTCGAATTGCACCTCAATACCATCGGTGATGCGGAAGAGCGCGCCGAATACCGTAAAACCCTGATCGCCTATTTCGAACAGCATATGGAACTGCTGGATGAGGATGCTAAGCGCCGCCTGCATAGCAATCCCTTGCGCATCCTCGACAGCAAGAACCCGCGCATGCAGGCCATGATCGAAGCCGCGCCGCGTCTGCTGGACACGCTGGGAACTGAAAGCCGTGAGCACTATCATAGCTTGTGCCATATGCTGGATGAGGCCGGGGTCGCTTATCAGTTGAATCACCGGTTGGTGCGCGGTCTGGATTATTACAACCGCACCGTGTTCGAATGGGTGACGACCAGGCTGGGCAGTCAGGGCACGATTGCCGGTGGCGGCCGCTACGATTCACTGGTGGAAAGATTGGGCGGGGAGCCCATGCCGGCATGTGGTTTCGGCATCGGCCTTGAGCGTGTGTTCCTGCTGATGCAGGAATATGGCGTGACGGCAAATCAGTCGCCGGATGTCTATCTGGTGAATGTCGGCGAGACGGCGGAAAAACAGGCGCTGCACATCGCCGAGGCATTGAGGAATGCCGGTCTGGCTGTTGTTCAGCATAGCGGTGGTGGCAGCTTCAAATCACAGATGAAGAAAGCCGATCGTTCGCAAGCACGATATGCGCTGATTCTGGGTGAAGATGAAGTGCTGGCGAATCAGGTGACGTTGAAGCCGATGTTGCAGGCAGGTGAACAACAGAGATTATCCATACAACAGGCCATCGAGATACTGCAAACATGACCGAACTGCTCAGGATTGAAGGATTGACGGTAACACCGCAGAATGCACCGGACAAACTGCTGGTGAACAACGTCTCTTTCACGCTTGGGTCTGGCAAGACGACCTGTGTCGTTGGCGAATCCGGTAGCGGCAAGAGCCTGACTGCACTCTCCGTCATGGGGCTGCTTTCATCGCAGTTGCGACTGGCGCAGGGCAAGGTCATTTTTCAGGGGCAGGATCTGGTCGGCATCAGCAACGATGCGTTGCGCAAAATCCGCGGCGGCCGTATCGGCATGATCTTTCAGGAGCCGATGACTTCACTCAATCCGGTACTGACTATCGGCAAGCAGATCAGCGAGACGCTGATTGTGCATCAGGGTCTTCGCGGCCAGGCACTGAAAGCCAGGATTGCAGCGCTACTCGAGCAGGTCGGCATACCTGCCGGCCGGGCCAGCAGCTATCCGGACGAACTTTCTGGCGGACAGCGCCAGCGGGTCATGATCGCCATGAGTATCGCCTGCGAGCCTGTCATGCTGATTGCAGACGAGCCGACCACGGCGCTGGATGTGACGGTGCAGGCACAGATTCTTGCGCTACTGAATAAACTCAAGACTCGCATGAACATGGCGATGCTGTTTATCACCCATGATTTTGGCGTGGTAGCGGATATTGCGGATGATGTGGTAGTCATGTTCCGTGGCGAGATCGTCGAGTCCGGACCAGTGGCTGAAGTGCTGCACAATCCGCAGCATCCCTATACGCAGGCTTTGCTGGCCTGCGTGCCGGATGCTGATGGCAAACGTCCGTTGAAACCCATTGATTACGCCTGGCTGAACGAGGGAGCCGCAGCATGAGCGAGATCATTCTCAGCGCTCGCCATCTGACGAAATCCTACAAACAGCGGAGCGGCCGTTTTGGTCTGGGCACGACGCTGGTCAAAGCGCTGGATGATGTCAGTCTGGACTTGAAGCAGGGATCAACCCTCGCCGTCGTCGGCGAGTCCGGCAGCGGAAAATCCACCCTTGCACGTTGTCTGTTACAATTGCTGCCCCTGGATGGTGGCGAGGTTCTTTTTCAGGGCCAGGATCTGGCCAAACTGTCAGGTCCCGCTCTGCGCGAACAACGCCGCTTTCTGCAGATGGTGTTTCAGGATCCTTTTGCCTCGCTCAACCCGCGCATGCGTGTGGGGCAGATCGTCGGCGAGGGGCTGCTGATACATCAACTCGGCACTCAGGAAGAACGGCATGACAAGGTGGTCAGGATGCTGCAGCGTGTCGGTTTGAGCGAAGCCGATATGCAGAAGTACCCCCATCAGTTCTCCGGAGGCCAACGCCAGCGCATTGGCATTGCCCGGGCGCTGGTGCTGGAACCCAGAGTGGTTGTTTGTGATGAGCCGGTATCGGCACTCGATGTATCGATACAGGCGCAAATCCTGTTGTTGCTGAAGGAGTTGCAGCAGGAGATGGCCCTGAGTTATCTGTTTATCAGTCATGATCTGCGTGTGGTCAGACATATCGCGGATGAAGTGGCGGTGATGTATCAGGGCAAACTGATAGAGCAGGGCAGTGTGGAAAGCATCTATGATGCGCCCGCACAGGAATACACCCGTAATTTGTTGCAATCCATACCCGGCCGCAGAGCATTGGCCGCTTAAATACGAAATTTTCAGGAAATCAGAATGGCACTCGATTTAGAAGAACAGGATCAGCTGGACGCATTAAAAACATGGTGGAAAACCAATGGCAACAAAGTCTTGGCTGTTGTGGCAGCAGTTGTTATCACCGTCGTTGGATATCAGGGCTGGAACCAATACCAGAAGCAGCAGTCCGAAGCCGCTTCCAGCAAATTCATGTTGCTGGGCGATACCAGCCCAAGTGACGTGAAGACCATACAGACCATTGCCGGCGAGATCATCGAGCAGTATCCATCCACACCTTATGCAGCACGGGCAGCACTGCTGGCAGCCAAGACCAGTTACAACGCCAAGGATATCGATAGCGCCAAGACGCAATCTGAATGGGCATACAAGAATGCCACGGAATCCTCGGTCAAGACCTTGGCGCAATTGCAACTGGCCGGCATTCTGTTCGAGCAGCAGGACTATGAAGGTGCACTGAAGCTGCTCAATGAAAAGCACGAACCAAGCTTCGACGGCCTGTTTTCCGACCTGAAGGGTGATCTGCTGGTCGCGCAAGGCAAGCCGGATGAAGCCAAGGCCGCCTATCAGGCAGCAATCAGCAGCTTCGAGTTCGGTAGCCGCTATGCACGTTACACCCAGCACAAGCTGGAAGCGTTGGGAGAATAAGTTTGCGTTTGCAGCCATCATTCGCAAGACTCTTCGTGCTGACGGCCGCTTTACTGGCTGGTTGTACTTCGCTCAGCGATCTGAAAACGGACATTTCCGAACGCGTGTTCGGGCGTGAGGAACTGAATCCGCCTGCACCGCTGGTTGAGTTCCAGCCTACGGCTGCACCCAAACTGCTATGGAGCAGCAAAGTCGGTAGTGCGGAAACTTATGATTTTAGCCCCGTAGCCGACAGCAATGCCGTCTACGCCGCCAGCGCACAGGGCGAGCTGCTCAAGCTCGATGCGGCTAACGGCAAGGAAGTCTGGCGCGTTCGCGCCGATGAGCGATTCTCTGCGGGTGTGGGGCTGGGCGCCAATCTGGTGCTGGTGGGTACGCCGACTGGCTATGTTATGGCCTACGACCAGCAAGGCAAGCTGCTCTGGAAATCCAAGGTCAGTAGCGAGGTGCTGAGTGCACCGCGTGTATATCTGGACATCGTCGTTGTCCGTGCCGGCGACGGTCGCATCTTTGGTTTGAATGCAGTCGATGGTTCACGCAAGTGGGTGTTCCAGCGCAGTACGCCGGCACTGACCTTGCGTAGCAGTGCCGGCATCGTCATCGCCGACGGTGTGGTGTACGCCGGTTATGCCGGCGGCAAGCTGGTGGCCGTCAAGGCGGATGACGGCAACAGTCTGTGGGAAGCTTCCGTAGCGCAGCCCAAGGGCACCACCGAGATCGAGCGTATCGCCGATATCACCAGCCTGCCCGTAGTCGATG
>PHCM01000130.1 GCA_002842255.1 Betaproteobacteria bacterium HGW-Betaproteobacteria-2
TAATCATTGATTCAATTTGCTCAGATTCGGTTTTGCTCGGTTCATTCTGTTCTCATTCCTTGCAAGCACTGCTCTGCCAGACTTGAGTTTGCACGGATTTGCAACATTCTGCCATCGTCACTGGGCTGCAGGATGATATCCATATCCGCTTGCGGAATCAGGTCACCGGCTTTTTCCGGCCATTCCACCAGACAGATGGTTTGCGGATTGAAATAATCGCGGAACCCCGCTGCCTCCCATTCTTCCGGATCGACAAATCTATATAAGTCAAAGTGATAGATATTGAACCTAGAAATCACATAAGGTTCAACCAGTGTGTAGGTCGGGCTTTTGACTTTGCCGCTGTGGCCGAGCCCATGCAACAGACCGCGCACGAAAGTGGTCTTGCCGGCGCCGAGATCGCCATGCAGATAGATGGTGAGTCCGGACTGCAGATGCGCGGCCAATTGCGCACCGGCCGACAGTGTCGCCGCTTCATCCGCCAGGTACAGTGTAAAATCCTTGCTCATATGAATCCGAACGACCTATCCGGCCTTGCCGCCGACATCAAACGCTGGGGCCTTGAGCTCGGCTTTGGCGCGGTGGGCATTACAGACACCGACTTGAGTCAGGCCGAACAGGCGCATCGTGATTGGCTGGCTAAGGGTTTCCATGGTGCTATGGATTATATGGCAAAACATGGGGATAAACGAACCCGTCCGGCCGAATTGCTGCCGGGCACGGTGCGTGTGATCTCCGTGCGCATGGACTACCTGCCGCCTGCCGCCGCCGATAGCGAGATGGTCATGGCGGACGGCGAAAAGGCATTCATCTCGCGCTATGCGCTTGGACGGGATTATCACAAGGTATTGAGGGCGCGCATGCAAAAACTGTGCGACCGCATCGCTCAGGAGATCGGCGAATTCGGTTATCGGGTGTTCACCGACAGCGCCCCGGTGCTGGAAGTGACGCTGGCGGAAAAAGCCGGCCTCGGCTGGCGCGGCAAGCACACCCTGCTGCTGTCGCGCGAGGCCGGCTCCTGGTTCTTTCTCGGCGAGATCTACACCGACCTGCCCTTGCCTGTCGATGTGCAAGGCCAGAACCATTGCGGCACCTGCCGTGCCTGCATCGACATCTGCCCTACTCAGGCCATCGTCGCACCGTATGAAGTCGATGCGAGGCGCTGCATCTCCTATCTGACCATCGAGCTGAAGGACAGCATCCCGGAAGAACTAAGGCCGCTGATCGGCAACCGCATCTACGGCTGCGACGATTGCCAGCTGACCTGCCCGTGGAACCGCTTCGCCCAGCTGACCACAGCGGACGATTTTCATGTGCGTCACGGGCTGGATGATATGACGCTGGTCGAACTGTTCAGCTGGGATGAAGAAACGTTCAAATCGAGGATGTCCGGCAGCGCCATCTATCGCATCGGCTACGCGCAATGGCTGCGCAACATCGCCGTCGGTCTGGGTAACGCGCCGGCAACAGCTCATGTGATTGCGGCGCTGGAAGCCCGACAGAACGATGCCGATGCGATGGTGCGCGAGCATGTTGCCTGGGCGCTGATGCAACACAGGCAAAAAGCCGCCAGCTGAACTAACCCGCTGAAATTAAAAAAGCCAGTCGCGGACTGGCTTGCTATATGACGCTGCTCGCTAAATCTACTTGCTGACTCAGCTTGTATTCTGCTCAGGGCAGGATCATTTGGTGCTTTTCTTTTCCGGCGGCTGCATCATGCAGGTCTCTTTGCCGTTGTTGCCACCGAAATCGTCCGGTTCGAAATACTCCACACGCAAGCTCCAGCGGCCGCCGGATACACGTTTGGCGGTAGCCAACGCAGTGGTCGGCTCACCCTTGCGACGCACGGTATCGAGATAGTAGCTGGCTGCCAGCTGGTTGCCGAGCGAAACGGCATTGCCGTAGAACTTGATGCCGTTCTCGGTTTGCGCGGTGTATTCGTAGGCGCCGAATCTGCCGGAACTTGCCACCAGGTTAAGGCGCAGGGTGACATCGACCTTGTATTTGCCGACTTTCTGGTTTTCGCCCTCACAGCTGTATTTGCCGCTGTAGTTGGGGCCGGTGAAGGCTGGCTGATTGGCCTGCGCGGTTTGGTAAAAGCCTGTAAATAAAACAAAAACAACGATAAGAAGTTTCATGAAGTCGCTTGATAAGAAAACGTTGCGGGTAAAGCGCGCATTGTATCCCGAGAATGCGGCTAGAAGCATTTGTTTTTTCATCATTTTTTTGTGTTGCCGCGTCACCTGCATTATGATGTGCGCTCTTGCGAAATCTCGCGATTTTTTACTCAGAACTCCCGATTCACGCCTGACTCATTGATGGATATTTCATGCTCTGCAACCAGCTCCGAACGTTCGCTGTCCTCAATATTCTTCTCCTGATATCACTCGCAGGCTGGCTCTACTGGCAGAACAGGCCGGTACCACTGGCCGTGCCGGAGCTTCCGCAGCAAAAGATGCAATGCGCGTCCTATGCGCCTTATTACACGCCGGGGCAAAGCCCGTTCATCAAGGGCACCCACATCAGTCCGCAGCAGATCGAGCACGACCTGGCCCTGCTGGCAGAACGCTTCGATTGCGTGCGCACGTATTCTGTCGGCCAGGGGCTGGACCATGTGCCGGAAGCCGCTGGCAAGTTGGGGCTGGAGGTGCTGCTCGGGGTATGGATCGGCTGGACCGATGCCGAGAACCAGCGCGAGCTGACACTGGGCCTCAAGCTCGCCAACCAGCATCCGGACGTGATCCGCACGCTGATCGTCGGCAACGAGGTGCTGCTGCGCAAGGAACAGAAACCTGCCAAACTCAAGGCCTATCTGCAGCGTGCCAGAGCCTCGACCGACGTCCCCATCACCTATGCCGATGTCTGGGAGTTCTGGCTCAAGAACAAGGAAATAGAGGATTCGGTCGATTTCATCACGGCGCATATCCTGCCCTATTGGGAAGACGAGCCGCAAGCCATCGAAGCCTCTATCAGTCATGCCGTCAACGTCATGAACCGGCTGGAGCAGACGTTCGACAAACCCATTCTCATCGGCGAGACCGGCTGGCCAAGCGCCGGCCGCCACCGCAACGGCTCCGCACCCGGCAACGTCAATCAGGCGCGCTATATCCGTGAGTTTCTGCAGACAGCGCACGAAAAGGAATGGCGCTACAACCTGATCGAAGCCTTTGACCAGCCCTGGAAACGCGTGCTGGAAGGCACGGTAGGCGGTCACTGGGGAATATACGATAGCCAGTTGCAGGCTAAATTCTCGCTGACCGATGCCATCGCCGAACGCAATGACGGCTGGTGGCCATGGCTTTCGGCCTTTGCCGGCATGCTGCTGTTCGGCCTGCTCGGATTACGAGCAAAGTCAACCGGCAACGCCACTCGCACTGCCTTGGCCATGCTGCCACTGGGTGCAGCTGCCGGCATCATGGTTTATCTGCAGGCAGGCTATCTTGTCGATGCCTGCCGCGACATTCTCGAATGGCTGGCGCTGGGTGGCGTGGCCCTCTTCGGCTGGGTCGGTCTGCTGACCTTGCCGGCATTGGCACTGAATCAAAGTGCCACGGCAAAACGCTGGGCAGGCCTCAGCCTCTGGCTGCTGGCAGCGACGGCGCTGATCGGCAGCGCCCTGCTGCTGTTTGATGGCCGCTACCGTGATTTCCCGCTGAGCCTCTACCTGCTGCCTGCCCTGCAATTCGGCCTGCTGGCGAAACTGGCAGGTATGGAGCACATCCCGCAGCCCAGGGCTTTTGTCCACATGCTGGCGCTGGCTGCTATCTTCAGTCTTACCCTGCTGGTACTTGAGCCGTCCAATCTGCAACTCTGGGCCTGGATCTCGCTGCTGCTGTTACTGATATCATCTGCCGTGTCCCTAGGCCGCCAACCCGATTCCGCTACCATCCAACCATGATCGCTGCCGTCAAACGCTATACACCTCCCCTGATCTTCGCGCTGGCGTTCGCCATCGTTCATGCCGCGCTATGGCTGGCAATCAATCGGGCATTACCCCTGATCGATGCACCACCCATCGTGCATGGCCTCGCATACAGCGGGTTCCAGAAGGGCCAGAGTCCGCTTGAGCAGACTTACCCGACGACAGACCAACTGATAAGCGACCTGCGCATACTGGACACCTATACCGACCGCATCCGAACCTATGGCGCCGTGGAAAATCCGGAGGTAGTGGCGCTTGCCAACGTCATCGGCATGAAAGTGACGGCAGGCGCCTGGCTGGGGCCGGAGGATGAAGCCAACCAGCGCGAGATCAAGACGCTGCTGGCCAAGGCCGAGATATATCCCAACATACAGAGACTCATCATCGGCAACGAAGCGCTGTTGCGCGAGGATCTGGAAGTCGAGGAACTGATCGCTTACCTGGATCAGGTCAAGGCCAGGACCAAGCTGCCAATCTCGACCGCCGAGCCCTGGCATGTCTGGATCAAACACCCGGAACTGGTGCGTCATGTCGATTTCATCTCCATCCACCTGCTGCCCTACCACGAGGGCGTTCCGGTTGAAGAGGCCGTGGATTACGCCATGCAGCGTTACAACGAGCTGATGGACCGTTTCCCGCGCAAGAAGATTGTCATCACCGAAGTCGGCTGGCCCAGCAAGGGGCCAGCCATCGGCGCTTCGGTCGCATCACAGGTGAACCAGGCCCGTTTCGTGCGCGAGTTTCTCGCCAGAACCGCTTACAAGAGCTACGACTACTACCTGATGGAAGCCATAGACCAGCCATGGAAAGTGGCCATCGAGGGATGGGCCGGCCCCTATTGGGGCATGCTGAATGCTGAGCGCAGCCCCAAATTCTCGCTGGCCGGGGCCGTACCACGTGACGACCGCTGGATCGGCAAGGCGGCCTGGTCCACGCTGCTCGCCTTCCCGCTTATTCTCTTTATCGCCTGGCGTTTCGGTCACTGGCGTCTGGGCGGGCGTATCTCCATGGCGTTGTTGACGCAGGCCTGTATCACGACGCTGGTCATTGCCTGGAATCTGCCCGGGGATTACTACTACACGCTACGCGATTTCATCATCCTGATTGGCCTCATCTTCGCCATGCTGATGACATCGGCGG
>PHCM01000131.1 GCA_002842255.1 Betaproteobacteria bacterium HGW-Betaproteobacteria-2
TCAGCCAGCAAGTGGGACAAGCCTTCCGCGATTTTTTTCCGATCTTTTTCGTTGATACCGTTATCCATTTTGTTCTCCTTGGTTGGTGATATTCGAATCAATGGTGACAATATGGGTTCATCATAGGTTCAGTTAATTCATAGTACAAATTGATTGTATAAATCTAATCAATAAATTTAAGCTATTAATGTGAAGTGGCAATCATCTTAATGATTGCTTTCCGAGGGTGGCAAATCCAGCAGTTGTACACCGGTCAGATTGGCATGAAGAATCGCCTGCCGTACTGCTTCAATTGCCTCCGGACGAGGAAAGCTCTTGCGCCATGCCAGTGCAACTCGCCGCATCGGTGCCGGTTTGTTGAATGGGCGGAAGGCCAGCATACGGTTCTCTTCGCGGGTCGGCACGCAGGCGGTACTGGGCAGAATGGTCATGCCGACGCCGGACGTGACCATGTAGCGTATGGTTTCCAGCGAACTGCCTTCCAGTGTCTGTTGAATGCCGCTGGCGGTTTGTGTGTTGCTCAATTGCGGGCAGACTTTCAGCACTTGGTCGCGGAAACAGTGGCCGGCTCCCAATAGCAGAATGGTTTCGTCGATCAGTTTCTCCGGATCAATGCTCTTTTGTTTGGCCCAGGCATGATTGGCCGGCATAGCAAGCTGAAAAGGCTCATCGTAAAGCGATTGGGTAATCACGCCCGGCTCCTCGAACGGCAGCGAGATGATGATGACGTCCAGTCTGCCGCGTTTCAGTTGCTCGCGCAGGTCGCCGGTGTAGCTTTCCTGAATGATGAGTTGCATGTCCGGAGCGCGTTCGCGCAGGATGGGGATGATCTGAGGTAGCAGATAGGGTCCGACGGTATAGATGGCGCCGAGCCTTAGCGGATGACCCAGCGGGTCACCGCTTTGTTGGGCGATGATCTTGATGCCGGCGGCCTCTTCCAGGATGCGCGCAGCCTGAGCGACAATTTGCTCGCCGACAGGCGTTAGGGTGATTTCATTGGAGCCGCGCTCGAAAATGGCAACACCCAGTTCCTCCTCCAGTTTCTTGATGCCGACACTCAAAGTCGGCTGGCTGACGAAGCAGGCATCAGCGGCCCGGCCGAAATGGCGTTCACGGGCAACAGCCACTACATAACGAAGTTCAGTAAGCGTCATATTCTGCAATCGTACCTGTGATCAATCAGGACTTTCATTTTACGCGGATTTTACTCTGCTACAGTTATTAGTCAGTGGCATTGATACTGCTATAATCGATTCGTTCAATAACTTGTGCCGGGCTCGATCATCTTGTTTTTTCAGAAAAAAGCGAATGCAGTGAATGGGCGCCTCGTCAAGCCGGTGGCGTCTGAAGTCAATCCGAAAAAAGCCCGTCTGGTACGGGAGGCTTGGTGGCTGGTGCTGGTGACCACCGGTATATTCCTTGCACTGATCCTGTTCACCTACCACCGCGATGATCCTTCCTGGTCGCACAGCGCCAGCGATAGCGCCATCATTCACAATGCCGGCGGGGCACTGGGCGCTTGGCTGTCCGATATTCTGCTCTATCTGTTCGGATTTTCGGCCTGGTGGTTCGTCGTGCTGAGTTTTTATGCAATGTGGCTGGTCTATCTCAAGCTGGAGGCGGCGACTAATGAGCAGCCGATGCTGATCATCAATATCGCCGGCTTCGGCATGCTGTTGTTGGCGTCTGCCACGCTAGAAGCCGGCCATCTCATGAGTCTGCCGGCCGATTTGCCCCTGTCTCCGGCCAGAGGCGGTCTGATCGGCACGGTGTTCGATGGCTTTTTGCAGGGCCTGCTGGGGTTTGCCGGATCCAGCCTGACGTTGTTGCTGCTGTTCGCTGTCGGCTTCAGCCTGTTCACCGGCTGGTCTTGGATCATGATGACGGAAAAACTGGGCGCTGCACTGGAGTGGACATATCACACGGCAATTGACCAGTTCCAGGCCTGGCAGGATAGAAAAGCCGGCAAACTGGCTGAGCAGTTGCGTACCGAATATGTGGCGAGCGAACGCAAACGTACGGAAGACCGCCCGCCGGTAGAAATCGTCACACCGGCGCTGGAAATCCCCAAGAGCGAGCGCGTGCAGAAGGAGCGTCAGGTTTCGCTGTTCGAAGGCATGCCTGATACCTCCTTGCCGCCGCTACATCTGCTGGATGAAGCCAAGGGCGAGATCGAGGTGCAATCGGCCGAGACATTGGAATTCACCTCGCGTCTGATCGAACGCAAGTTGATGGATTTCGGTATCGAGGTCAAGGTGCTGACCGCCTTGCCCGGACCGGTCATCACCCGCTACGAACTCGAACCTGCGCCCGGCGTCAAGGGCAGTCAGGTGACCAATCTGGTCAAGGATCTGGCGCGTGCGCTGTCGGTGGTCAGCGTGCGTCTGGTTGAAACGATTCCCGGCAAGACCTGCATGGGTCTGGAAATCCCCAACCCCAAGCGGCAGATCGTTTTCCTGTCGGAGATTCTCGGCTCGCAGGTCTATCACGACATGCATTCGCCGCTGGCCATCGCGCTCGGCAAGGACATCGCCGGCAAACCGGTAGTTGCCGACCTGGCGAAAATGCCGCACGTGCTGGTGGCAGGGACTACCGGTTCCGGCAAATCGGTCGCCATCAATGCCATGATTCTGAGCCTGGTTTACAAGGCCGAGCCCAGCCAAGTGCGTTTGATCCTGGTCGACCCCAAGATGCTCGAACTGTCGGTCTATGAAGGCATCCCGCATCTGTTGGCACCGGTGGTCACCGACATGCGCCAGGCCGCAAGTGCGCTGACCTGGTGTGTAGCGGAGATGGAACGCCGCTACAAGCTGATGTCGGTGCTCGGGGTACGTAATCTGGCCGGCTACAATCAGAAGATCCGCGAGGCGGAAAAAGCCGAAAGCCGTATCCCCAATCCGTTCTCGCTGACACCGGACGAGCCGGAACCATTAGATGAAATGCCGACCATCGTTGTTGTGATCGACGAACTGGCCGACCTCATGATGGTGGTCGGTAAAAAGGTTGAAGAATTGATCGCGCGCCTGGCGCAGAAGGCACGCGCCTGCGGCATCCATTTGGTGCTGGCGACGCAGCGGCCGTCGGTCGATGTCATCACCGGCCTGATCAAGGCCAACATCCCGACCCGCATCGCCTTCCAGGTGTCGAGCAAGATCGACTCCCGCACTATCCTCGACCAGATGGGTGCTGAAGCATTGCTTGGACAGGGCGACATGTTGTATCAGCCGCCAGGTACCAGCAACCCGCAACGCATCCATGGCGCCTTTGTTTCCGATCAGGAAGTGCATCGCGTGGTTGATTATCTGAAGACGCTGGGTGAACCAAATTACATCGAAGGCATTCTTACCGGAGCAACGGAAGAGAACGGCGAGAACGGATTCACTGCCGGCGAAGGCGGCGGTGAGGCTGATCCGCTTTATGATGATGCGGTCGCTATCGTTTTGAAGACGCGCCGTGCTTCGATCTCCTCTGTGCAGCGGCAACTTCGCATCGGCTATAACCGTGCAGCCCGCCTGATCGAGGATATGGAGCGGGCGGGTCTGGTCTCTGCCATGCAGAGCAATGGCAATCGCGAAGTGCTCGCCCCGAAATCAGAATGACTTTGATGGAACCCCATGCGTAAACTTGTCCTTACCCTGTTCTTCCTGCTACCAGTGGCGGCTCATGCGGCCGGCACGCAACGCCTGACGCAGTTCTTCGACAAGACCACTTCGCTGCGCGCGCAGTTCGAGCAAGTGGTGACCGATAGTCGCGGCCAGAAAGTGCAGGAGGTCAGCGGCACCATGCAGATCCTGCGACCAGGGAAATTCCGCTGGGACTATCGCCAGCCCTATGAGCAGGAGATCGTCGGTGACGGTACGCGCATCTGGCTCTACGACCCGGAACTGAATCAGGTGACGGTACGCAACATGAGCCAGGCAATTGGTTCCAGTCCTGCGGCTTTGTTGGCAGGCAGCAAGGAGGTTGATAAAAACTTTACGCTGCAGGATATGAAGTCCAGTGACGGCCTGGAATGGGTGACCGCGACACCGAAAGAGCCGGATAGCGGTTTTGATCAGGTCAGGCTTGGTTTCGGCAAGCTGGGGCTGGAAAGAATGGAGCTACAGGATAGTTACGGTAACCTCACCGCGATCCGTTTTTCATCGGTTGAAGCCAACCCGGGTCTTGGTCAGCATATCTTCATGTTCAAGCCGCCGGCAGGTGCCGATATCGTCGGCGAATAAGCAGCCGAATCATTTGAATCGAAAATTTCACAGCCAATCTGTTGCAAAATTGCAACAGATTGGCTGTTTTCCTTTAATCGCACGTGAAAATCTCCTGTATTTATGTATAGTTAGCGCTAAATATGCATAAAACTAAATCGGGGATGATTTAAATGCTGATGCAACGTCTTCAGACGCTGGTTCTTGCTTGTCTGCTCACAACTTTCTCACTAATGGCGCTGGCCGACGAAACGCTCGACCAGGCCGCCGAACTCATCAAACAAAAGAATTTCAAGCCAGCCTACGAGTTGCTGGAGCCACTGGAATCCGAGCGTGCTGGTGAGGTCGATTACGACTATTTGCTTGGCGTGGCAGCCATCGAGAGCGGCCAGGTTTCACGCGGCATTTTCGCGCTGGAGCGCGTGCTGGCCCAGCAGCCGAATCACTTGAGCGCGCGTGCCATGATTGCCAAGGGCTACTTCAGGGGGGGCGAAGCGGAAAATGCACGCGCCGAATTCCAGAATATTCTCAGTCAGAATCCCGATGCGGATCTGGCGCAGTTGATTGAACGTAACATGTTGTCGGTGGATAAAGCGACCGGTCAGGCTAGCACTTTTGCCGCCTACATCGACGGCGGTTGGGGTTTTGATAGTAATATTAACAGTGCCACATCAAACTCCACAGTTTCCGCATTTATTCCTGGCTTGGGTTTGATCGATCTGACGCTTAGTGATGCCTCTCGTGAACAATCGAGTAAATATCTCAGCTTGTCCGCCGGCGCATCTTTTCGTGCGCCATTATCGAAGAATCTGAGTTTGTTCGGCTCCGCGCAGGGTAGTGCCCGTAGCAACTGGAATG
>PHCM01000132.1 GCA_002842255.1 Betaproteobacteria bacterium HGW-Betaproteobacteria-2
CTTTGCCTATGAACCGGTCTGGGCTATCGGTACCGGCAAGAATGCGACCCCGGAGCAAGCGCAGAAGATGCATGGCTTCATGCGAAACCTGATCGCCGAACGCAACCGGGATTTCGCATCGCAGGCGAGAATACTCTACGGCGGCAGCGTTACGCCGGGCAATGCCGCGGAGATATTTGCCATGCCGGATATCGATGGCGGTTTGATCGGGCGCTGTGCGCTGGATGCCGAGGCGTTCAGGCAGATATGCGAGGCCGCTGTTCGAAGCGTGGCTGCGCCGGTTCAGTCAGCCGGCTTGAAAACATAGAACAGATTCGGTTCACTGACGATATAGATGCTGTTATCAGGACCGATGGCGATACCTTCGGCTTGTGGGACATTTTTCTGCAAGCCATGAAATTCTCGCCATAAAGCCAGTGCGCCGACGGCACGACCTTTAAAGTCATATTCGGCGGCCATGCGCGATTCGTCACTGAGCAGCACCAGATGCCCGCTTTCGTCGTGATAAGTGATGGAGGAGAAATCTCGCAGCTTGATGTTGCTGAACTTGTGCGGTGTGATTTTTGACACGTTCAGGTTCGGTTGCTGGCGGTCGCCATCAACAAAGCCGGTAATTTCGAAGATGCTCAGGGGGTTGCGCTCCTTGACAACCAGCAGACGCCGGTTGATGTCGTCCCACGACACCCCTTCAAATTCCTTGTTTTTGCCATTCGCAGTGATGCCGAGGCTGAGCTGCGGCACGTTCGTAACATCGATCAAATCGCTTTCATCGTTGATCTCGAGTAGCAACAGCCTTTGATCATATTCGTCTGCAATCACATAGCGATTGCCTTCGACATGGGTGATGCCTTCCATGTCCTTGACCCCGCGCACCTCGATCTTTCGCAACAGCCGGCCTTCGAGGTCCAGTTCGACGATCAGCGGCTGTCCGTTCAGTACTGAAAACAGCGTGTTGGTTTCGATGTTGTAGGTCAGCCCGGAGAGGTCGTCATTGATGCCAGCGATTTCTCTCGCCTCGATGGCGACCCGGTATCGGTTGAGATTGAGCGTCGATCCCGCATAACGGTCATGTAGGACGAAAGTGTTGATGAGATGCCTGAGCAGGGCATCGGCTTTATAGCTATGAATCATGGTTAGCAAGGCAAGCGGCAGGGCAATGGCAAATGCGATGGCGATCAATATGCGGTGGGAGGTCGTTGCGCGAGGGATGCGAAGTTTGTTGGTCATGGTGCTCAGTCGGTAAAGTGAAAAAAGGGCTCAAAGAGCCCCTGTCCTGATGCTGCAGTTTAGAACCAGTCGGCTTTGACCTTGCGTACTTCGCCGGTCTTGGCGTCGACGTCGACGTCCCACTCCTTGCCGTTGGCGTCGATGATCTCGAACTCGTAATCCCAGCCTTGTGGCCACTTGCGGTCATCCAGCTCGACTTCAATGACGGTACCCGGTTTTGCAGCCAGGGCTTTTGCCGTTGCTTCTTCCAGTGAAATCAGCCCGGCGGCTTTGGCGATGGTGCGCATCTTGGCCGGGTCGTCACCGTCGGCCAGTGCCGGACCCGCCATGCAAAGTGCAAAGCCGGAAGCGATGAGCATACGATTGAATTGGTTCATGATGGTTCTCCTGAAAAGTTATCTGACGCTTTGCAGTTTAGTCAGGCAAGCTTAATCAAAGCTGAACTGTTTCGAAGAGCGAATGTTTTCAATATCAGCTTGATTTTCATGAGCTTGATCTTCATATGCCTGTCTTGAGAACGTCACAAATGCGTTCTAGAATACGCATTGAATTTAAAAGTGAATCATTTCATCAAAAGTGAGTCACATGAGCGCTGAATCATCGTTCAGCAGATGTATCAAAAATCCCAAAAGGAGCGTTAAAAATGGCATTGCAACAAACTCGTATCAAGAAATTCGTCACTTACCCACAGGCCGAAATCAAGAAGGCTGTCGATCAGTTGTCACTGGAAGAACAGGAAGCGGCTGAAGCCGATCTGTTGCATGAGCGCGAAGAATTCGTTAAGCATATCGAAGCGTTCTGCGATTGCGTCTGACCATCCGGTAGCCATGTAATAGTCCGCCCGCTTTGCGGCTGTATTTCTGAAAGCCGTTCACAAGTCTGCCCTGCTGCAAGATAATGGCGGACTTGAAAATTCTTCCATGAGTGATTTCGCATGAGCACCTTCGCCAACCTTATCGGCTTCCTGGCAGCAACTCTCACGACCATTGCCTTTATTCCGCAGGTCATCAAGGTCTGGCGTACACGATCCACCCGGGACGTATCCATCGGCATGTATACCCTGTTCACGGCAGGGGTGGCTTTATGGTTTTGCTATGGCCTGATGATCGGGTCATGGCCGGTGATAATGGCC
Source organism: Betaproteobacteria bacterium HGW-Betaproteobacteria-2 (assembly GCA_002842255.1). Lineage (GTDB taxonomy): Bacteria > Pseudomonadota > Gammaproteobacteria > Burkholderiales > Methylophilaceae > UBA6140. The sequence goes on from PHCM01000132.1 coordinate 2,360, forward strand.
AACGTTGTCACGCTGGTGCTGGCGGGTCTGGTGCTGATCATGAAGATCAGGATTGATGGCTGGCGTTAGATTGATCACCCATGGTGGGGAAACTTTGCTGTTGACTCGCTTGTAACCTGGTCGCCATTTCTTTCAGGAAATTCATGGCGACCTTGGGGTCATCCATCATCAGGGTTTCTATGTTGGCGGAACTGATGACGACCAGTTTCGCGTCGTCAGAGACGATCACGGCATCGGCGAATCTTGGGGTATCGGTCAGGAACGCCATTTCCCCGAAATAATCTCCCTTCCTGAGCTCGCGCAATAAATTGCCGCCAGAAACCAGTTTGACCTGGCCGGAAACGACATAGTAGAGGTCATGCCCTTCGTCGCCCTGCCTGAATACATACTCTCCCTGTTTCAGATGTTTGCCGTAACGTTTCATCAATTCGCGCAGGTAATAACGGCTGTCAGCCGGCATTTTTGTGAAGAGGCCGCGTAAAAGCAGGATCTCCTTTTTGCGCAGGATGCTGATCAGTTCGGTGCCGATCATGAAAACGGCGAAGGTGTAGTAGAGCCAGGCGATGGAGATGAACAGATTCTTCATGCCGCCGAACATGCTGCCATAGGATTCATTGACCGACATGAACAGCGCAAAGGCCGGGCGCATTGCCAGCCAGAGCAGCGCGATAATGGCGGAGCCGATAAAAATATGCGTCAGGCTGGTCTTTGCCGGGAAGAAAATGCGATAGAAACCGGCGATGCAGAGCGTGGTGATCGCAAAGGAACCCAGGGCGTTGATGATCTCGCTGTAGGTGGCTGCCGGTTTGATGAAATCGACGATCTTTTCCAGTACCAGGCCGCTGAAGGTGAACAGAAAGAAGATCAGCAATATGCCTAGTACTGCGGCGGAATCCTTGATCTTTTTCTGGATATAGGAGGGCGTCTCTATCATCGACGCCATGGTGAAGAAGGCGGAGCGCAGAGCTCCGGCCAGCGGAGTCACTACCCAGAACAAGGCCAGAAGACCGAACGCCCCCCACACGGCCTTTTGTTGCGAGGCGTTATACACCTCCACCATGATCAGATTGCTGAGTTTGGGTACGAGGTTGCCGGTGAGGATCGCCAGCTTGACGATCGCATAGTCCGATGAGAAGACCAGATGGCTGAGCACGAAAAACATGAGCAAGGCCATTGGAATCAATGCCAGCATGGCGTAGAACGACAGCGAGGCTGACATGCTGAGGCCGTTGTGCAGTTTGAAGGCATTCAGCGTCTCATGCAGCACGAACAATGGTGTGCTGTAGCGATGCCTGGCATAAGCATCACGCGGCTTGGCAATCGCCGGATGGCTGCCCAGTTTTTTTACACGATGGAAGCGGGTATTCACACTAATAATGTAATGCCTTGTATTGTTCGGTAGCCGCCAGCAGTGCGGCGCATGTGCCCGGTTCCATGGCCGAGTGGCCTGCATCCGCAATCATGTGGAACTGCGCATGCGGCATGGCCTGTTTGAGTTGCCATGCGGTCAATGGCGGACACACCATATCATAACGCCCCTGTACGATGATGGTCGGAATCTGCCCCAACTTTTTTACTTCTTCCAGCAGGTTGCGCTGGCTGACAAAACAGCCATGCATAATATAGTGTATCTGCACCCGTGCTCTTGCTACCTGTATCTGGTCCGGGGCCGGTGTTCCGCTGTCTGCCTCAGGCAGCAGCCGCATGATGCTGCTCTCGTAGTCATTCCAGCGCGCTGCTGCAGGCGCGCTAATGGCGATATCGTCGGCAAATATGCGTTTGGCATAAGCCTGCAGAACAGTGCCTCGTTCACCGGCTGGAAGATAGTCGAGCAGGCTGTTCCATGCCTCTGGAAAGAATTGTTCACTCTGGCCAAGAAACCAGTCCAGTTCGGTCTGGCGGCTGAGGAATATCCCGCGCAATATCAGTCCGGCTACTGTTGCGGGATGCGCGATCGCGTAAGCGATTCCAAGCGTGCTGCCCCAGGAGCCGCCAAACACTATCCAGCGTTGAATGCCAAGATGCAGGCGCAGTTTTTCAATATCCTCCACCAAGTCATCAATCGTGTTGTCACCAGTTTCGCCTAGCGGCGTACTACGACCGCATCCGCGCTGATCAAGCAGTATGATGCGATAGTGTGCAGGGTCGAAGAAGCGCCGCTGATTCGGGTTGCAGCCGCTGCCGGGGCCGCCGTGCAGGAAAACTACCGGTCGCCCATCGGGATTTCCACACTCTTCGTAATATATGGCATGCGTTTCGGAGACTTTTAGCCTATCGGAATGATAAAAATCGATTTCCGGATACAAATTGTAAGTGCTGTTCTGGCTCATGTGGGCGATGTGCTTTCATGTTGATTATTAATGATAATTGGCTGAATGATAACATTCATGTGCTACCTTGGCGTTAGCGTTATATATGCGCTGACGCTAAATTGTAAATAAATTGTAAATAGAGTATTGCAAATCGTTTTGGAAAGTTCTAATATGCGTTTCACTGCATGAAAATGCAGCTTAAGTTTATCTGCCGGCACGCTGTACATTTGGTGAAAGTCGAAGATGGCGGCCATACAGATAAACTGACTTAAACCCTAGTATCAATCACTATGGAGATTCAAAAATGGAGATGAGCAAACTCAAGCTGGCAATTGGTCTGGCTTTCGGTGCGTCACTGGCTATGCCTA
>PHCM01000133.1 GCA_002842255.1 Betaproteobacteria bacterium HGW-Betaproteobacteria-2
AAGGCTTCCAGCTGCTGGCGGGCGTTGGCTTTTTGCGTCACGCGGTAACGGATGTTGGGCCGGTCAAAACTGGAGACGAACTGCTGCGCATCTTCCAGCGCCAGCCGTTCGACGATCTCGGCGCGGGTTGGGGCATCCGCCGTGGCCGTCAAGGCGATGCGCGGTACTTGCGGAAAGCGTTCGTGCAGCGCAGTCAGCCCGCGATATTCCGGGCGGAAATCATGCCCCCATTGCGAAACGCAGTGCGCCTCGTCAATGGCAAACAACGCAATGCCGGGACCGGAGGCGACCTGTTCCAGCATGGACAGAAAGCTGTTCATCAGCAGTCTTTCCGGAGCCACATAAAGAATATCCAGCTCGCCCTTGTGTATCTGGCTTAGCACGCCGCGCGCCGCCTCGGCATCGAGGCTGGAGTTGAGAAACGCAGCCTTGACGCCAAGTTGCTGCAAGGCCTCGACCTGATCCTGCATCAGCGCGATCAGGGGTGAAACCACAATGCCGACCCCGTCGCGCAGCAAGGCCGGAATCTGGTAACAAAGCGACTTGCCGCCGCCGGTCGGCATCAGCACCAGCGCATCGCCGCCTGCAGCAACATGCTCGACGATGGCCTGCTGTGCGCCGCGAAAGGCGGAGTAGCCGAACACCTCTTGCAGAATGTGATGGGCGGATTGGGCGGAGGCGGAGCTGGATGACATGGATTTGCGTGCTTTGGGTTTTGATTCTTAGAGAGTCAATTGCAGGGTTGAGCAAGGTCGCCTCAACCGTAGGGCTGAAAAAGAATGTAAGAGTAACAGGAATGGACGCCTCTCTCACCTGTTAATCTCTAGCGAACTAAACGTAGATATCAGCGTTTTTTGTTCGGCGGATAAATCCACCACAGCGCCAGAATCAACAAGCCGAACAGGGTGTAAGTGAGCACAAACATCCAAGGGGCAAAATCGTAAAACAAAAGCTGCTGCAGCCAGTACTCAATGAAGCTACCACTGTAGGTTTCCGCATCCGCGCGAATGCGCAGCCATCTTTCCAGATCGGTCAGCGGGCAGGTGATGTCCAGCCAGGTGCCGATCGCCACTGACAGCATGCCGGCCAAATGCACGAACCGCAGCCAGAAATGGTTGACCCAGCGCCAGCCGCGCAGATTGCCGACGATGATAAAGACGGTGCCGAGAACGATGAAGATGACAACCCCGCTATGGAGGGCCAGCACCAGGTCTGCGAGTAGTTGATAGGGAAGGTTCGTGTCCATGGTTTAATTCTGTACCAAATTCCCCTGCGCAGCCATTTAATGAGTGCCGCCCTATTGTCGCCTTCTGAATTCCCAAGGCGGCAGCGGCTTCGTGTCAGCCCACAAGCCTAGCCGGTCGCGCCGGGCCAGATCCTCCGCCTGTGCGTAGGCGGCGCGGTCTTCCGGTTCGAGTTCCTCCTGATAAAAACGGTAAAACCACGCCATGCCACGTTTCACCTGTTCCAGCCCGACATCCATATCTTGCAGATAAACCTTGCCGACGATGCGGTCGTACTTGTCGCGTTTGTTGTAGCTGACGGTGACGTGTTTGCCGGCGATCAGCGCCGTCAGTGATTTCTTCGATTTGTTGCCGTAAGCCTGAAACCTCTCCGGCGCATCGATCGCTCCCAGCCTCACCTTGTGCTGCGTGTTGTCCGCCAGCACGATAATCGAATCGCCGTCAGAAACATGGACGACCTTGCCGGCCAGCTCATCCGCCGGAACGCAGGCGGGCAGCAGGAGTAATAACAAAATAAGGTAACGGAATTTCATGGTTCGATTGTGCCTGATTTCAGGGGTGTTTCTTTGATGATATTTAAGAGAGTAGGATAACCTCATCAGCCATTTGTAATTCACAGATGCTATTGGGGCTATTAAACAGAAGCTTGAGGTCGTTTAAATGACTCCGACCATATTTCGCGCATGTGTACTACTACGATGAATCTGATAGCGATATGGAAGTGGAAATTGATGAAAGCAAGCTAATTGAGGTTCCGCCTGAAATTGTCTGTCAAAAAAGTTTTGGTTTGAGAAATTAGAAAAATTGTACTTTAGATTTTATGTAACCGTTTGCAGTAGGAGTTTCAGGCTAAATAAATATCAAGTCTAGATGTTGGTAAATAAATGCTATTGAAAAGAATTTCGTCTGGTAAGTTAAAACGGGAGGGGGAATGACAATGAAATTGAATCAGCAACCAGTCGAACTTGGCTTTGATCGGCCATTATCTTCTAACAATGCGCTTGTTGACGACAAGCTCGGGCGTAAAAGTTTTGCTCAAGCTGCAGTCAATGCTTTAGGTCGGGTTGGTTCTACTGATGGATTTGTTCTGTCTATTGAAGGGGCATGGGGTAGTGGCAAAACATCGACTCTTGCAATGATGCAAGCGTTGCTTGAAGCCCAGCATCAGGCACCTATCATTGTCCACTTTAATCCTTGGTTAGTTGGTGACCGAGATGCACTGCTAAGGCATTTCTTGTCAAAAATTACTTCTGAAATCAAGGTGACAGATCACGCCGAGGATGGCAAAAAATTGGCTCGTGAGCTCAAGTCATACGCTAAGGTTTTTGACATCATTAAGTTTGTGCCTGGCGCTGAACCTTGGGCAACATTGGTCAAAACTGTCATGGAAGCAAGTGGCGATGCAGCAGGTTCAGTTGCGGACTATAAAACTCCTGATATTGAAGCCAAAAAGGGCAAGGTTGAAAAGGCGCTGAGGAATTATAAGCGTCCAATCATGGTTTTTATAGACGACATAGACCGCCTTTTCCCGACAGAGGTGTTTGAAATGGTACGCATCATCAAAGCTGTCGGCGACCTTCCAAATGTAGGCTATATTTTGGCTTGGGATCCTACCTACGTAATTAATGCACTTGATTCGGCAAATGTTCCTCATGCAGCACACTACTTAGACAAAATTGTTCAAGTGCGATTACCGCTACCTTCCATTAGCTTCGAAGCTCGCGGTAATTTGATTAATGAAGCTCTGTTACGGCTGCACCCAGACGCAAGTTTTCCCCATTTCCCTAATGGAGAGGAACGATTACAGAGGCTCTACTTCTCTGGCTTGCGAGAGATGTTCGAACAACCACGAGATTTTGCGCGAGTTTTTAATACAATTGCGGTTCTTGAGCCTGCTCTGCGTGGGGAAGTTGTTTTGGCCGATATCATTGGGTTCGCTGCCATCATGGTGAAGGCGCCATTAGTTTATGAGCTTTTAATCAAAGAACCTCGCTGGTTCGTCGGTGCACTCCCTAGCGACCATGGTTTTGTAAAGAGTGAGGATATTCTCAAAGATGGTGCAATAGAACGCGAAGTGGTCTTTAACAAGTGCAGCAATCCTAATGCAGTAAGGAAACTGGTGCATCAATTATTTCCTTTGACTGCGGATTCAAAAAGTTTTGTGATTGATCGGATATTAGATTTTGAAGGGCATATTGCTGCACCTTCCCGACTCCTTGTTGCGTTACAACTCCATACCAGTGGCGAAGATGTCAGTTTTGTCTTGGCGAGACGTTACATGATGCACGCTGATCAAAGAGATGAAATTACAAAACAGCTGACGCAAAACAACTGCATTAATTTTGTGGAATGTTTAGGAGATATCGCTGAATCAACTGGTGCAAGTGGAATTGAGGATATCGAACAGTTATGTGTGGACATAGGCCGTATGATAGATACTGAGCCATTCATTATGAATTCCAAGAACCGTGCTGGATTTTTTAATTTACCTGCCGAAGATGTGGCTTTTCGAGCAATATGTTCCTTAATTAGGGCTGCAGCGCCGTCCAGTGGCTCAGCGATTGCTGAACGTATCATCAAAGAGCCTAGGGCACTTACAGTTGCCATGGAGATTTTTACTAACAGCTTTTTAAGAGACAATAGCAATCATGAACATGTCTTATGTTTAGCAGACTCCAAACGCCGGCTCACGGCAGTGTTGGCAAAGAATGTATTAGATGCTGTAAATTCGGGACGGCTGCTATCGTTACCTAATCCAGGATTTTTACTTTGGGGCCTTAGTAAAGTGGCAAAGGAAAAGTGTCCAAGGATATTTGAAGCACTAAGATTGGTTGATTCAACACTCGATGAGTTTGCGGTTGCTATTCTAAAAACTAGCTTCGACTCGACAAAAGGCCAACGATACTCTTTACCAAATGATCGCTCCAAGATTGAGGCCTATTGCCCGCTCGATAAATTAAAAGAACATGCAGAAATACGACTAGCTGATAATGCATTAGAACTTCCAGCACTTGCTGCATGGCGTTCAGTTGTTGAAGAGAAGAGCTTCTACGGAGTCGACGGGTCGCTTGCAAGAGGCTAAAACAAAACAAGGGCGGAGTGAGCTAACCCTGTCTCCTAGGCTGCTAAATGAAAAAGGCCTCCAGAATCTGGAGGCCTTTTTGATGGTGGTGATGGGGGGACTTGAACCCTCGACCTACGGATTATGAATCCGTCGCTCTAACCAGCTGAGCTACATCACCGGGTGAAATCGGTATTTCTACGAAGCCCGCTATTTTAGTTTTTCACGGGCTTTAAGTCAAAGCCAAAAACCGATTTTTTTGGTCTTGGATTGGCTTGAGAAAGCACTGAGTAGATGAGCGAGCGGGATGAAGTATAAGGCGCACGGCACGCAGCAATCGAGACAGTATGAGGTATACGGCGAGGTTGCGAGTACCGCGCAACGTAGTAATTCGCCCGCGTAGCCATTTAATCAGTGCTTTCCTATACGTTGAAGAGGAAATGCATCACATCGCCATCATGCACGACGTAAGCCTTGCCTTCGACGCGCATCTTGCCGGCTTCCTTGGCGCCTTGTTCACCTTTGTATTTGACGAAGTCGTCATAGGCGATGACTTCGGCACGGATGAAGCCGCGTTCGAAATCGGTGTGGATGACGCCGGCGGCTTGCGGTGCGGTGGAGCCGTGGTGGATAGTCCAGGCACGCACTTCCTTCACACCTGCGGTGAAGTAGGTTTCCAGCCCCAGCAGTTTGTAGGCGGCGCGGATGACGCGATCCAGACCGGCTTCGGTC
>PHCM01000134.1 GCA_002842255.1 Betaproteobacteria bacterium HGW-Betaproteobacteria-2
AATCCGCGGATGCAGCACATCAGTTTGAAAGAAAACCTGATGGCGGCGCCACGCAGCCTGGGGCTTGCTCTGCTGATGCTGTTATGTCTGGGAAATGCCAGAGCGGCAGCACCGCAGCCGTATGCGGCCGATATCGATTACCTGCTGCCTGAACTGGCGCTTACTTCACATGATCTGCACGAGATCATCGCGGGTTTTCCCTCATATGCCTTTGATGAGGATTACCTGCTTGAGATCGATGCCCGCTCAGGTGCAGATGATCAGGATGAAGAGTATTTCGAGCTGCATTTTTATGCGTTGCGGCGTGACAACAGCGGGTTGTTCGAGGATACGGTACCGCCGGTCGGGCTGGAGAAGGCGGTGCTGGATGCGCTGCGTCACAATCCGCAACGTATCGTCCATGTTCGCTATCATGGCCGCGACTATGTCGTGAAACGCATGGACAGCAAGACACGCAGCAGGTTAAAGCAGGTCATGGTGCGCTGGCTTTGCGGAATGTGCTTTCCGGGACATGCCTGCAGTGGCAGCCTGCCACCGCAGGATGGACATTTTGAAGCGAATCGTGTGCGAGCACTGGGCAAGGCCGGCATGCGCGTGGCCAGGGTGGCGCTGGAGCTTGATCAGGCCGTAGTTTATACGCATTGCGGCATCAATCTGCGCAAGCATCTGGCCGGTTGCAGTGGCGATGAGCAACATCGGCTGTTGCATGCGGCAGTCAGGGATCTGGCCGGGTTTCATCATGCCGGACATTGGCACGGTGGCGCGCAATTCAGAAACCTGCTGCTGAATGACGGCCAGTTCTACCGGATTGATTTCGAGGAGGATCTGGAGCATGCCATCAGCCTGCCTTTGGCGCAGATTTACGACATCTGTCAGTTCCTTTCCGATGCGGTCAGGTATGGTAATGAGGCTTGCAGTGCCAGCGAATTGAGCCATCAGTTGCTGAAACAGTATCAATCGGTATATTGGAGCGATACACACCAGCATTTGCTGGCCGGTGTCAGCCGCTTGCTGCACCCCCTGGAGGCGGCTGCCTCATTGCTACAGCGGCTCAATTTCAAGGATTTCAACCGGGCGCTGGTGCTGGTCAGTGTGCTGCGCCGGCATGCCGGCGGCGTAGCAGCCTGAGTCAGCCTTTGCTTGGCTCAAAGCACCAGTTCCGCCAGCGTCAGTTTTTCCAGTCTTTTCAGCAACCATTGCTGTGCTTTGCCGCCACAGCTGTTCCAGGCAAGGTGGCTTTGGGCTTCCAGCCGGTTCTCCGCCACTTTGCGAATCACCAGTTCGCCTTTGGCAGCATGTTCTTCCGCCAGCCGTCTGGGCAGGTAGCCGACACCGAGGCCGGCTATCTGGGCAGCGAGCTTGCTGCGCATATCGGGTACTGTCAGCACATCCTGTCCGCTGAGGATGCCGGAAGTGCGCGGCGGCAGGTTGCGTGAGCTGTCCGCTGCGGAAACTGAGCGGTACTGGCGGATATCCTCGTTCTGTAACGGTTCCGGCAGTTGTGCCAGCGGGTGATTTGGTGCAACGGCAAAAACGAATTCGAGACTACCCAGCGGTTTCGAGCTGTAGCCACCGCCGGGCGGTCCTTCGCCCGGTGCGCCGATGGAGATGTCTGCACGGCCGCTGATCAGCGCATCCCAGCTGCCGCCGAATACTTCGCGCAGCAGGCGGATGCGGGTGCCGAAACCCTCGGCGTAGAAGTCCTGCAGGACGGGATAGATGGCCTCGATACGCAGCAGATCGCTGAGTGCGATGGACAATTCGGTCTCGACCCCGGTGGCGACGCGTTTGACGCGCAGCTCCAGTTCGTTGGCGGCGCGCAGCAGATGGCGGCCTTCGCGCAACAGTTCCTCGCCGGCCTCGGTCAGCACAGCGCGATGACCGCTGCGGTTGAACAGCGCGACGCCGATGGCCGATTCCAGGTTGCGCACGGTATAAGTGATGGCCGACGGCACCTTATGCAGCGATTCTGCGGCGGCGGCAAAGCTGCCCTTGCGGGCGATGGCATCAATTACTTCCAATGCTTCGAGCGAGATTTTAATGTTCATGATTTTTGAACGATATATGCAAAATAATTCGCTATCAAGCAATAAGTGATGTAGTTAATATGATTCATCATTCAATTAAGTTGAATATTTTAAAGGGCTAACATGATCAAGCTCAGGAAATCTGCGGAACGTGGGCATGCCAACCATGGCTGGCTCGACAGTTATCACTCGTTTTCATTCAATCGCTACTATGATCCGGCGCATATGCAGTACTCGGTACTGCGCGTCATCAATGAGGATGTTGTTGCGCCGGACCGCGGCTTCGGCATGCATCCGCATCAGGACATGGAGATTGTGACCTATATGCTGAGCGGTGCATTGCGCCACATGGACAGCCTGGGCAACGGTTCGGTCATCCGCACCGGTGATGTGCAACGTATGACGGCCGGTAGCGGCATCGTCCATAGCGAGGTCAATGCCTCTTCCAGTGAGCCGGCACATCTGCTGCAGATCTGGATGTTGCCGGAACGGAGTGGTCTGGAGCCTGGCTATGAAGAAAAGCATTTTCCTGCAGAGGAAAAGCTGAACCGGCTGCGCCTGATCGCCTCGAGAGATGCGCGCGAAGGTTCGCTGCTGGTGCATCAGGATGTATCGCTCTATGCAAGCGTCCTGCAGCAGGGCAAGACCTTGAGTTATACGCTGGGCGAAGATAGAAGCGCTTACCTGCAGCTGGCGCGAGGCCGGCTGGACCTCAATGGCGAGATATTGCTCGCTGGCGATGCTGCCAAGCTGGAGCAGGTCGGGCAGGTATCGCTGCTGGCTGAGGAAGATGCGGAATTTCTGCTTTTCGATATGCCTTCGGCGGATTGATTTTTAATCGATTCAAGCACTCATGAAAAAAAACCGACGTTCGAAATTGAACATATCCCTGCCTTATGCAGTCCATCAATCGGATTTAAACAAGAAAGGAAAAATATCCATGAAACAATTTATGACAACCACCACCATTGCCGTCAGCATGCTGTTCTCCGTTTCGGCGCTCCCCATCTCAGCGCAAGCCGCACAGGAGACCTACGCGATCGACAGCGAGCATAGCTTTGCCAACTGGAGCTTGCGTCACGTCGTCGCCAAGACCAGCGGCACCTTCAATGACGTGCAGGGCAAGGTCGTCATCGATCGCAGTAATCTCGCCAACTCCAGCGTGGAGGCGAAGATCAACATGCTGAGCGTCAGCAGCAACCACGCCAAGCGTGATGCCCACATCGTCAAGGAGGATTACCTGAATGCCGCCAAGTTCGGCGAAATGACCTTCGTCAGCTCCAAGGTCGTGGCCAGGAGCGAAACCGAAGGCGAGATCACCGGCAAGTTCACCATGCACGGCGTGACCAAGGAAATCACCTTCCCGTTCAAGGTGCTGGGCTTCGGTGACGACCCGTGGGGCGGCCATCGAGTCGGTCTCGAAGGGCACACCAAGCTCAAGGCTTCCGATTTCGGCTACAAGTGGGGCCTGAAGCCCAACGGTTCAGTTGGCGATGACATTGAGGTCACGCTGCTGATCGAGGGCAAGCGTCAGTAATCAGCTTACTCGAGCTTCTGTCCTGGGTTCAGTTTTAAAGACTACTTAGGCACAGAGATCACAGAGGAAAAGCAGGTGCGCAGCATTGGTGGATGCGGTACCCAACCGGGAAAGTCACGCGTCCTGCAAGCTGTTGTTTTCTCTGAGCGCTCTGTGTCCTCTGTGGCTTGAGTTAAGATTTTCAGCTTCAACAGCATTCAAAAGGATTCCAGAATCATGACAACAGATTTGTTCAGCCCGATCAGTCTCGGCAGTATCATCCTGCAAAACCGCATCGCCATGGCGCCGCTGACGCGTAATCGCGCAGCTGTTGGTAATGTGCCGCAGGACATCAATGTGAAGTATTACGAGCAAAGAGCTTCGGCCGGCCTCATCATCACCGAGGCGACGCCGATCTCCGCCATGGCGCATGGCTACCCGGCGACGCCCGGTATCCATAGCGAGGCCCAGGTCGCCGGCTGGAAGAAGGTGGTCGATGCCGTGCATGCCAAAGGTGGCAAGATCGTCCTCCAATTGTGGCATGTCGGCCGCATCTCGCATCCCTCCCTGCTGCCGGACAATGCCTTGCCGGTCGCGCCTTCCGCCATCAAGCCGGCGGGCCAGGCATTCACTTACACCGGTCTGCAGAATTTCGTCACGCCACGTGCGCTGGAATTGTATGAGCTGCCGGGCATCGTCGCCGATTACGCGCAGGCCACACGCAATGCGCTCGCCGCCGGCTTTGATGGCGTCGAGATTCATGCCGCCAACGGTTATCTGCTCGATCAGTTCCTGCGCGACGGCACCAATCAGCGCAAGGATCAGTATGGCGGCAGCATCGAGAATCGTACACGTCTGCTGCTGGAAGTGACGCAGGCCGTGGTCGATGTCGCCAGTGCCGACAAGGTCGGTGTGCGCATTTCGCCGCTCAATCCGTTCAATGATATTGCCGATTCCAACCCGCAGGCGCTGTTCAATCATGTGGCCGACGCGCTGAATCCGTTCAAGCTCGCTTATCTGCATGTGGTGGAGGGCGGCATGGGCGGCAGCGATCTGCCACCGTTCGATTTCCTCGAGTTGCGCAAGCATTTCAAGGGCGCTTACATGGCCAATCTTGGCTATACCAAGGCAACCGCCAGTGCCGCGATTGCCGAAGGACGGGCTGATGTCGTTGCCTTTGGCGTACCGTTTATCGCCAACCCCGATCTGGTCGAACGTTTCAGACTCGACGCACCGCTGAATGAAGCAGATCAGAGCAGCTTCTATGGCGGCAATGAAACAGGGTATATTGATTACCCGACTCTGCAAGGATGAATCATGGATAAACCCGCACTGACGCAAGTTCCTGTCGACGCCACCATTGCCGCACGCTGGAGCGGCCGTGCCTATGATGCCAGCAAGGCCGTGACGCAGGAGCAGATCATCGCCTTGCTGGAGGCTGCCCGCTGGGCGCCTTCCTGCTATGGCGATCAGCCCTGGCGTTTCATCGTCTG
>PHCM01000135.1 GCA_002842255.1 Betaproteobacteria bacterium HGW-Betaproteobacteria-2
TCATCAGCGATTTGGTGCCCGGGGCCGGAATCGAACCGGCACGACCGTTAAGTCGAGAGATTTTAAGTCTCTTGTGTCTACCAATTTCACCACCCGGGCGATCTGACTTTCAGGCAGTCGATCGACCGCTGATGGTGCACATAAAACAAGGTGCGTATTCTAACACCATGGAGGTGAATTTTTAATCGATGAATACACAATGCCGGGAAATTCAAATGGGCCGGGCAAAACGCATATTACAAAGCATTATTTAATTGACAATCTCTTGCACAATCCGCCAGTCATCGGCAGTTTTCTTCATATGCAACTCTTTGTCGGCTTTCAGGGAATAACTGCTGGTTTGATAGGTCTGTTTGAAACGGACAATTGCCGTATCAGCATTTTCTTCAACCTTGACGTCATTAAGACTGATTTTCAACTCACCTGCCCTTGCCAGCTTATCGTGCCTGTCTTTTAGCCACGCTTGCCTGTCAGAAAATTTCTGCGATGTAAAGTCCTCTACATACCTGGCGACATAGGCCTCGTAATCACGTTCCTCCCAAGCTTCTTTCCAAAGATTGAGGGCAACAGAAACGTCGCTGGCAACAGGCCTGGCTGACACAACCGCATCCCCCACTTTTTTGACTTGCCATTGACATGGGCCATTGACGCAATCGACCACAGATTCGCGTACGATCTGCCAACTACCTTCAATCAACTCAAATCCGAGCTCTTTACGAACCTCGTCCTTGTAACCCAGCGAGTTCTCGTATTCCTGACCAAAATCTGCAAGTGCCTCTTGCGGCATCTGCACATTCGCTACCGCCTTGTCACCATTGACAATAATCTTGATGTTCTTCAGTCCCAGCTTGATCCTGTCAGGAGTTCTGATCCGGTAAGTTCTCTGCTTAAGCCATTCAGCCTTGCTCATGCCGTAGGAAGGCGTGAATTTTTCCGCATAATAACCGAGGTAGCCATCAAGATTCCGGCTCTCCCATGCCTTGCCCCAGCCTTCAACACGGGCATAGACGGCAGACTCCTGACTCAGCGGCGAAATTTTCTCCTGCGGGATTTCCAATGCCGGCGGCCTCATGCTGTCACTGAGCGGCTTCGCTCTCTCCAGCAGTTCTTTTTTGTCCACCTTGGGCATACTTGGGGCAACCGCTTGGCAGACATTCTGCCGGTCGAAATATTCGGCACGACCATAGTCAGGCAAACCGGCACGCACCACACCGAGCTTGTTCAGCAACTCTCCCTGCCCGGCATAGGTGCGGGCAAAAGCGGCTTCGAGGTCGTATTCAGTGTTGGCATAGGCGCGTCTTGCCTGGAAGTATTCGTTCTCGGTATCCAGCAAGTCCAGCAAGGTACGCTGACCGATATCAAACTGCCTGCGGTAAGCTTCGCGCGCTTTCTCGATCGACAACTGGTGCTGGTCCCGATACACCAGTTGCTCACGCAAACGCTCGATATCGTTATAGGCGATGACCACCGTCTGCCGGGTGTCGATACAAGCCTTGTCACGCAGATCCTGCGTGCTGATCAGTTTTTCTGCTGCCTGACTGATGGCGGAACGGTCGGACAGACCGTTGAACAAATTGAAGTTGAGGGTAAGTTCCAGCACATCGGCTGCCTGGGCACTGTTTCTGCCGTCGGAACTGGTGTCCAGCACCTTGGTTGCCTGCAAATCCAGCCGCGGCATATAGCTGCCACGCTTGCTTTTCACTTCGTTTTCAGTCGCCACGATGTTTTCAATTGCGGCCAGCAGGTCCGGATTCTGTTTGTAGGCAAGATCCAGCGCTTCCACTGCGGTGTTTGAAACGCCGAGTGCAGCAAGATCGATTTCCGGCAAAGCGTCAGGTGGCAGTTCACCGACCAAACGCTGAAAATTGGCCGTAGCATCATGCAAATTGGTCAGTTCGGTCAGCAGGTTGGCCTCTGCCAATGCAAGACGACCGCTGGCCTGTTCCAGGTCAACCCGGCGGCCAACCCCTGCCAGCACGCGCTCCTCGATACGGTCATAGAACTGCTTATGGGTAACGTAATTATCCTTTGCGTAATCCGACAACTGCCGATAACGCTGAATATCAAGATAAGCGCGAGTGGCTTCCAAACCCACTTTCTGCATAGTGCTCTGCAGTTCATAGAAACGCACACGCGAAGCATGACTCAGGCGGTTCATCTCATTGGAAGTGATGAAGCCATCGAACAGCAGCTGACGCAGGACCAGCGCGGTGCGATTTTCCGGTATGCCGGTATTGCCAGGGTCCGGCACCATTTTTTCCTGATCACGATAAGTCGAGGTCAGATCCAGCTGCGGCAACAAACGACCCCGTGTAACTAAAGTTTCGTGTTCAGCTGCCGTAAAGTTATGATATCTGGCCTGCACTTCCGGATTGGAAGTCACCGTCCTTTCGACGATTTGCTGTAAAGTAAGCATTGTGTCCGCATGAGCAATCGCAGGGACACTCAACGCCGCGAACATGACAATGGTGATGAAATTTCGACAGTTTGTATGCTTGTTTTTTGTCCGAATCATTGCGCTAACTTGACCTTAAAGCCACTATCGGCTTGGTTATTTTATATTTATTCAATAAGTTATGATGGAAATTAACAGGTTAATCTTTAAATTTCAAGCCTAAACTGCAATTACCTGATAATGCGTATCGCAACTCTCATGCCATATAACAAAGCCAACAGGTTCAATATCAGCGGCAGGCAATGATTAAATCGCTGATTATAAATACAATCCCCCGATACAGAGCCTTGCTCTGCACAAGCATCTGCTTTTTTGCTTTTTTCTTCGCTTTTTCCCTTCCCGGCCACAGTAACGCTGCCATCAATTTCGATCGTTTGCTTAGCCTGGCCGCGCAGCAATACGGCGCGCGCGGACAGCAAAACATCACCGACCTCAGATCGCTGCTCAGCCAACTGCAAGGTGCCACAGATCAGGAAAAACTCAACCGTATCAACATGTTCGTTAATCAGAAGATCCGTATTTTCGGCAATGATATCGATATCTGGGGCCAATCAGACTACTGGGCAACACCACTGGAATCCTTGGGACGCGAGGCCGGCGACTGCGAGGATTTCAGCATCGCCAAGTACATGTTCCTGCGCGAACTGGGCATATCCAACGACAAATTGCGACTGACTTATGTCCGCGCCCAGATCGGTGGACCAAACAGCCGCATCTTTCAGGCACACATGGTGCTTAGCTATTACGAAACACCGAATGCGGAACCACTGATTCTGGACAATCTGATCAGTGACATCCGTGGAGCTTCCAGAAGAACGGATCTCAAACCGATTTTTGGTTTTAACAGTAATGGCTTGTGGGTGGGAAGCTCCAGCAGTTCCAGAGGAGACTCCTCAACCCATTTATCGCGTTGGCGGGATTTGCTTGAACGCGCCAGGAACGAAGGTATAGAGTAAATAGAATGAGGTACTTCATATGTCTTTAATCAAACAGCTTTGGATCGCGACAATCGTGCTGGTAGTGCTTGTCTTCAGCGCCAGTCTGACCGCCATGGTTTCAACCAGTCGTGATTACGTCGTTGAACAGATGAAGGAAAAGAACATTGATAACGCCACCTCCCTGGCGCTCACCATGTCACAGATGGAAAAGGACCCCATCAATATGGAGCTGCTGATTGCTGCACAGTTCGATACCGGTCATTACCAATTGATCCGGCTGTCAGACCCCAACGGCAATCTGATATTGGAACGTAGCAAGGAAAGCCAGCAGATCAACGCCCCAACCTGGTTTGTTCAGTTGACCGCAATGAATATTTATCCGGGCTATGCACAAGTGCAGGACGGCTGGTCGCAATATGGCCGCTTGCGTATCGAAAGTGATACACGCTTTGCCTATGAAGGCTTGTGGGAAGCCAGTCAACGCATGTTCGCAGTCAGCCTGCTGGTCGGGATGGTTGGCGCCCTGATCGGCAGCATCCTGCTCAAACGCCTGTTAAGACCGCTCAATCATGTGGTGCAACAAGCAGAAGCCATCGGCGAACGTCGTTTCGTCACATCCACGATTCCCAAAACAAAGGAATTCAGACTACTGGTGAAGACCATGAACCAGTTGACTGAGCGCGTCCGCGACATGCTGACGGAGGAAAGCGGGAGGCTGGAAAAACTGCGGCTGGAAGCAAATTACGACAGCACCTCCGGACTGATGAACCGTACCTATTTCTTCAACCGTGTCAGCGCCATGACCAGCGATGAAGAGGATTTCAATCAGGGGCTGCTGGTTGTCGCACACCTGAACGACCTCAGCCAGATCGACAAAACCCTGGGGCACGACGAAACCAATGCGCTGCTGCACCGCATGGGGCAGGCACTGCAGGATTTCGCCGAAAAAGAAACCGACACCCTGGCCGCCAGACTCTCCGGCACCGATTTCGCGGTCTTTTCCGGTAGCGCGTCAAATGCCTATGCATTTGCTTCCACTATCAAGGGACTGCTTGTCAAAGCCATTGGCGCAGAGACATCTCTGGATGGCCTGAAACTACCGACCCTCTGTACCCGTTTCCAGCGACAAGACAAAATCAGCGACCTCTACTCCATGATCAGCACGGTTATCGCCGAAATCAGCCAGCAATCGCCGGATGTACTGCATGTAATGGAAGCCGACGATATCCTCCAGCATCAGAAGCAGGACGAAGCCGAATGGCGCCAGTTGCTGACAGAGGCGCTAGAGGCAAAACGCCTCAAACTCGCATATTTCCCGGTACTCGACACCAAGGGCAAGGTCATCCATCAGGAAAGCCCTGTCCGCATGCAACTCGGCCAGAATGATGCCTGGCTGCCGGCGGGGGAATTCATCTCCTGGGCCAATCGGCTTGAACTGGTCTGCAGAATAGACGTCATGGTCATCGAGAAAGCGCTGGAAGCATTGGCTGCCGGTGGAGACGACATCGCACTCAACATTTCCACCCGCGCCATATGCGACCAAGGGTTCATCAAACAGGTCGCCAGACTGATTGCCGGCAAGCCGGATTGCGCCCGTAGGCTGTGGCTGGAAGTCCACGAACGCGTGGCATTT
>PHCM01000136.1 GCA_002842255.1 Betaproteobacteria bacterium HGW-Betaproteobacteria-2
TACCGCTCCACCGTGCGCATCCTGCGCGCCGCCAACCAAGTCATCGCCAACAACCCCAAGCTGTTCGACAAGAAACTGTGGAGCGAACACGGTACCGGCGAGCCGATCCAGGTCAGCGCCGCCAAGGATGAAATGCACGAGGCGGAATCCGTGGTCATGAAGCTGATGGCTCACAAGTTCGAGCACCGCACAAAATACCTGGATTACGCCATTCTCTACCGCGGCAACCATCAGGCACGGTTGTTCGAGGAAAAATTGCGCGAACACAAGATCCCCTACACCGTATCCGGCGGCCAATCCTTCTTCGACAAGGCCGAGATCAAGGATCTGGTCAGCTATCTGCGCCTGGTCGCCAACGAGGATGACGATCCCGCCTTCATCCGCGCCGCCACGACGCCGAAGAAAGGCATAGGCAACACCACGCTGGAGCGCCTCGGCGAATATGCCAGGCTGCATCACCTTTCGTTATTTGCCGCCGCCTTCGAAGCCGAATTCCAGCGCGAGGTCGGCCACAAACAACTGGATGACCTGCTCAATTTCTGCCAGTTCATCAACCGCGTGCAGGAACGTGCGGCCAGGGAACCGGCCGGTGAACTGCTGAACGAGATGCTGGAAGCCATCCAGTACGAGCCTTTCCTCTACGACACGGAAGACCCGCGCGCCGCCGAGACCAAGTGGAAGAACGTCATGGATTTCGTTGGCTGGCTGACCAAAAAGGGCGAAGAAGACGAACGCAACCTGCTGGAACTGACGCAGATGGTGTCACTGATGAGCATGCTGGAAGGCCGCGAGAACGGCGAACCGGACGCGGTCAAGCTCTCCACGCTGCACGCCGCCAAGGGCCTGGAGTTCGGCCATGTGTTCCTGGTCGGCGTCGAGGAAGGTATCCTGCCCCACCGCGAAAGCGTCGATAACGGCAAGATCGAGGAAGAACGCCGGCTGATGTATGTCGGCATCACCCGTGCGCAAAAATCGCTGCACATCTCCTGGTGCAAAAAACGCAAACGCGCCGGCGAAACCGAAGTCTGCGAAGCCAGCCGTTTTATCGAGGAACTGCCGCAGGACGACATCCGGCACTTCGGCAACCCGTCCGCCGACCCTGCAGCCAGCAAGGAACATGGCCGTGAACGCATGGCCCAGATCCGCGCCATGCTGGGCAAGGCCTGAACCTGATTCAGCTCAGGCTTTCATATCCTGCGGCTGCAAATATCAGACCTAAACCGGATGGGCATAACGACCTCCACACGCCTGATACCAGCGCTCAAATTCTTCGGCGGCAAGCGGTTTCGATAACAGATAGCCCTGCGCCATATCGCAGCCTGCATTTTGCAGAAAATCGTAGGCTGCAGTGTGTTCCACCCCTTCGGCAATCACCTTCATGCCCATCTTGTGTGCCAGGGTTACCGCTGCCTCAACGATGTTGACTGCGCCCTTTTCGGCTGGCAAATCACGTACAAAACACTGGTCGATCTTGATGATGGAGATGGGCAGCAGGTGCAAATACTGCAATGAGGAATAGCCGGTACCAAAATCATCGACCGAGATGATAATCTTCGCGTTGGACAGCGTTGCCAGTTCATGAATCGTATGCGCCATATCCATCATCAGCGCCCCCTCAGTCACCTCCAGTTCAATGGAGGCACCATCAAGTTCATACTCATGCAGCAGCCGCAGTATCAGGTCGGCAAAGCCCGGCTGCAACAGATTTCTTGATGAGATGTTGATGGCTACGGCAATATCGATCCCGCACTTTTTCCACTGCGCGAGCTGCCGCATGGACTGCCCCAGTGCAAACTCCGTCACAAGGCTGATCAGCGTGCTCTGCTCCGCGCGGGGGATGAAAGTACCTGGCGGAATGTTCCCCAATTCAGGGTGATTCCAGCGCATCAGCGCTTCCACGCCATGAACTTCTCCGGACTTGATATCAACCTTGGGCTGATAATGCATGGACAGTTGTCCATCGCCCAACGCGTCTTTCAAACTGCCGATGATAGCCAGATTATCCTGCTTGACCGAATGGAACACGGGCTTATAAGCCACTTTATCTTGCAATCTTTCAATCGCCACAGCCAGCGCTTCATCTGCCTTGCGCAGGCAATCTTCGGGGCTGTCCATATCCCAGCTGCAAATGGTGTAGCCCATGCGCACATCGATATGGATGGGAATGCCGTTGATGGAAAACGGCGTACGAAAGGCATGCACCAGACGATCCAGCAATGCATCCTGTTCCTGCTCGTTGATCTCCAGCAGCACGCTGACCTGCGCCGAATTGATGCGATAGACGGGCGATTCGGTTTGCACTGCACCGACAACCCTCTGTGGAATCTGCCTGACCACTTCCTCGACCACAGCCTCGCCAAAGGACGACCTTAACTCCATCTCATTCTCGAAAAAGATCACCACCAGCACCAGAGAATTCAACCGCCCTTCTTCAGCGATTTTTGACAGGCGCCCGATCAAGGCATTGCGGTTCGGCAGCTGTGTCGCCAGATCATGTTCCGAAGCCCACTTGAGTCGCTCTACGTAAGACCTGGTCATCTTGCTTGCTGCGCCACTGAGGAAACCGATCAATACAAAGAAACCGGTGCGATAAAGCCAGTTGGCCGTTTGCTGCATCTCGCCGGTCACTACATCGATCGGCATGAACGGGCCCAGCACAAAACCGGCAAACAAGCCGAACAACACACCGCCGGTCATACCGAACAGGAAACCGGACAGCAGGATCGGCACATACATGGAATGGGAATAAACGAATTTGATACCGCCGGTCATATAGACCAGCAGGTAGACGCCGATAGCGAAGGCAATCAGCAGGACCGCGGCAATTATGTGCAACAGACGACGGTGACGGTAAAGCCATTGGTATTGTTGTTTTGCATCCATCTTGTAATCCCCTGTAAACCAGCATGTAGCTATGTATTCAGATTAAAACCTTGATGCGATCTCCTTACCTCATGACGTTCTCTCGACCTTTGTCAGACATGATCGATAGTGTTGCTGTATTGAATCACTGGATGACTCACATTAGAAGATAGGGTTATCCCCCTCTTGTCCTGTCAATCCTATCCTCCAGCTCTCCGATGCAAGCCGCGAGCGAATTCGTGGACTCCTCCAATGAAGAATGCAGCACAGTGCCAAGCTGATCAACTTTTGCAAACACGCCAGTCTTGAATTCCTCATGCTGGTCTGCCTGTTTCAACATTTCTGCCTCCAGAACAATGCGCAGCTCAGTAAAGCGTGAGGCTTCTGCCTTGTCTGCAAGTTCCCTGCTGGTCTGCAAATCGCGTGAATACCGACGGACTTCAAGCAATGCCGAGGTTTGCAGGGTGATCGCATAGATAAGAAACAGAACGGTAACAAAGACCAGCAACCCGAGCATCACCATGCCAAACGGCATTTGAATCACGGTAAAACCAAGGGAAAGGTCGGCAGGTGCGACAAATGCGCCCCAGTTCAGCGCGATGAATACCGCAATCGCAGCCAGGATGAACAACAACGCCAGGGTAAGAAATTTCATGCCAGATATCCCCATGTACTGATGCTGATAACTTACGCATAGTAAACATCATAATTGACATGAAATACAGGGTTATATAGCCAATACAGATACAGCAACCGGGCATCAGGCCTTGAGTTTTGATGCGGCGCAGCACAATGACATTTACCAGACCTGCTAAAAACCTGGTCAGGTACCTGGTTGACTACTTCGTCATCCTGCTATTGTCACTGAATCTATTTTGCCTCGGTCAGCATCCTTGCCACCGCACGTTTGAACGGTGCAATGCGATTGCCGATACGCAGGCTGGCAGCCCGCAGGAATCGAGCGGGCGGCGACTCGTCGCTATAGAGTTTGGCGATGGCATGGGTAGCAACAAACAGCGGATGCGTGGCACGGCGATGCGCCCGCTGATAACGCGCTAGTAGGTTGCTTGAGGCAATATCCTCGCCACGCGCGTGGGCAGTCATGATTTGTTCTGCCAGGGTATCAGCGCCGCGCAAACCGAAATTGAAGCCATGCGCCGTGACCGGATGCATGCCGACGGCGGCATCGCCGATCAGGGCAAAACGCTGCTTGATGAAACGGCGGGGATAGACCGTCACCAGCGGGTAGGCGTGACGTGTCGACACCAGACGCATGGCACCGAGACGCTGCTGGAAGCGCTGTTCCATCTCGCGGTTGAAAGCTTCTTCCGTCATCTCCATCAGCTCGCCTATCTCCTTCGCAGGCATGGTCACCACTACCGATGACCGCTGGCCGTTCATCGGCAGCAGTGCCAGGGTCTGGCCATAGTCGAACCATTCCCAGGCCACATGCTGGTGCGGCACCTCGTGTTCCATCGCGCAGACCATCATGACCCGGCCAAAGTCGTGCATGGAAGCGGCGATGCCCATCGCGCGCCGTGTCTCGGAAAACCGGCTGTCGGCAGCGACCAACAATTGCGCCGTCATGGTCTTGCCATTGTCCAGCGTGATATGCGCGGCATCGGCATCTGTCCGCACGCTACCGATTTGCACACCGGTCATCAGCGTAATGGCAGGGGATGATTTCACTGCCTCGTAAGCCGCTTTTCTGATCAGGCAATTGGAGATGAGATAGCCCAATTCCTCCTTGCGGCTGTCGCGATGGTCGATCTGCATGGCATAGAGCGAGAGGCCGTTCAGCACCTTGGCATCGCGTAGCGGGGAGATCGCCTCCTGTGCGATGCGGTCCCACACTCCCAGCTCGCGCAACAGTTTGGCGGAATGATGCGTCAGCGCAATCTCGCGACCGTCAAATGCCGGTTCTGCCAGTGCCGCTTCTGCCTGCCGCTCAAGAATCGCGATGCGCAATCCGCTGTCGGCCAGCTCACGGGCAAAGCAAAGTCCGCTGGGTCCGGCACCGACAATGGCGATATCGAAATGCATGTTGGGTTGTTTGGTCAAAGCCACTCTCCATGACACACAGAGGTCAAAGCATAATCCTATGCCTTGCGCCAGCGCCATCCTTTGACTTTCATCAAGTGTTTGCCTGAATTCGCTGTATTTT
>PHCM01000137.1 GCA_002842255.1 Betaproteobacteria bacterium HGW-Betaproteobacteria-2
AGATTTCAATGCGCATGGTTGGTTGGTTGCTGGTCATCTGCCTGGAGCCACCCCAGCAAAACCTTTAGCCACAGAGTTCACAGAGGGCACAGAGAAAACCCGCAATCTCACTTTGGCTCTGTTTAATGCCATTGGAATGTTGGTGTTCAGTTTCATGGTTGCTGTTTCACCGCTTCTTTTCGACTGTTTTCTTCACGGTCGCCAGCCCGTCCCAGCTACCATCGGCCTTGACCTGATAATCACTTATATTTTTGCGCATGGCGACGAACTGCCCTTCATACCAGAGCGGCACATAAGGCAGCATGGCATGCACACGCTCGCTGACCGCGCGCCAATCGCCCTGCGCTACCAACTGGTCGGTCACGGCGTCCTGAAAGCGGCCGCGATTGGCGCCCCTTGGCGGCACGGATTCGCTATGGAACGCCAGACGGTAGATCTCCGGTGTGCGGATGCCGACCCAGGTCAGCCCGTAGAGCTGAAATTTACCATGCTTTACATCGTCGAAGAACGTGCCCCAATCGAGGCTGAGGGTTTCCAGGGCTATGCCCGCCTCGCGCAACTGCGCCTGCAGCACAGTCGCCAGCCGTACGCGCTGGGCATCGGTGGAGGTTTTATAGGTCAACTTCAGCGGTAGCTCGACGCCGGCCTGCTGCAACAACTCGCGCGCCAGTATTGGGTCGTAGGCATAGCCCGGCAGCGCATCATGCCCAACCCAGTGCTCGGGCGGCAGGATCGAACCCGCTTCGCGGCTACCGCCGACCAGCACCTCGCGCAGCAGCGCCTGGCGGTCGATGGCATGAGCAATGGCGCGGCGCACTTCAGGCTTGGCCAGCTGTGCATCCTGCAGGTTGAAACCGAGATAGGAAAAGTTGGAGCCTTTTACTTCGTCGACGCGGATTTCCGGCTGCTGTTTCAGGTAGCGCACCAGCTCCGGCAGCAGGTCACCCTGTAGCAGATCCACCTCGCCGCGCAACAGCTTCAATACGCGCACGGTCGGATCTTTTACCTCCTGCAGCGTGAAGCGCTGGCCGTCCGCCAGTCTTTCCAGTTGCAGCACGCCCTGCCACACCAGGAAACGCAAAGGACCGTTGCCGACCGGCTGCCGGCTGAAATCATGGCCTGCCTCCACCTTTTCGGCAGGCAGAATGCCGATGATGAGGCGCGAGGGGAAAATGTCGTCCGGCGTATGCAGCTGAAAATCGACCGTGTTCTCATCCACAATCTGGATGCTCCGGATATTGGCGAATTCCGCCGTGTGCGGCGAATCCTTCAGTGCCAGCAGCGAACCGTAAGTCGCCGCTACATCAGCAGCATCCAGCGTGCTGCCGTCATGAAACGGGCTGCGTTGCGGCAGCAAGGTAAAGCGGTAATGTGTAGCGCCCAGCAACTGCCAATCGGCCAGCGCCGGTTGCGGCCGGAAGTGTTCGTCGAAATCGACCAGCGGCCGATAGATCAGGTGATTGATGCGTTCAGAAGCAGCATCGGAAGCATAACGCGGGTCGAGATTGATCGGCGCCTGCGCCAGCGCCATGCGAATATCGTCATGCGACTGCTGGCCGCCACAGGCGGTCAGCAAGGTACATAACATCAGAAATACGAATCTGCGCAAATGTATCCCGAACTCAAGATTAATCGGCGTACTGTATCCAGCACGCACCCGAAAAACTACTCCACCAGCTCGAACAGCGCAATCGATTCCACGTGCGTCGTATGCGGGAACATGTTGATGACGCCGCTGGCCGCCAGACGGTAACCCTTGAACGAAACCAGAATGCCGGCATCGCGTGCCAGCGTTGCCGGGTTGCAGGACACATAGACGATGCGGCGCGGACGTGGCCCGTCCTGGTCTTCCGCTTCCGGCAGTGACTTGATCAATTCCAGCGCACCATCGCGCGGCGGGTCGATCAGCCATTTGTCGAAGTGCCCCAGTTCTGCGAGGTTCTCCGGCGTCATCAGGAACAAGTCAGCCTCGCTGAATTCGGTGTTGCCCTGCAGCTTGTTGAGCTGTGCGCTTTCCACCGCACGCGCCACCAGTGCCGCCGAACCCTCAAAGCCAAACACTTGCGCACCGCTGCGCGCGATCGGCAGCGTGAAGTTACCGAGGCCGCAGAAGAAATCGGCGATGCGCTCACCCGCCTGCGGTTGCAGCAACTGCATGGCACGGCGAATCATGACCTGGTTGATATGCGGGTTGACCTGTGTGAACTCGGTCGGCTTGAACGGGAATTCCAGATCGAACTCCGGCAAGTGGTATTTCAATGCCGGGCAATCCAGCGGGTAAAACGGCTGCACGGTGTCCGGGCCTTTGCTCTGCGTCCACAACTGCACCTGGTGCAGGTCGGCGAATTCGCGCAGCAAGGGTTCATCCTGCGGCTGCAGCGGCTCCAGTATGCGCAGCAGCAGCACGGTCACCTCCTCGCCCACGGCCACCTCGATCTGCGGCAGGCGGTCGCGGATACTCAGTTGTTCGATCAGATCCTGCAAGGGCACGATCAGCGCGGACACATGCGGCGGCAGAACCGCGCAAGACTGCATGTCGGCGACATAGCTACTGGCCTTTTCATTAAAGCCCACCAGCACGCCGCCCTTTTTCGGCACGTAACGCGCACGCAACCTGGCCTTGTGACGGTAACCCCAGGCCGGGCCGTGAATGGCCGGCAGCACGCGCTCAGGTTTGACCCTGCCAATGTGCCAGAGATCAGCCTCCAGCATGCGCTGCTTGGCAGCGACCTGCGCGCCGACCTCCATATGCTGCAAGGCACAGCCGCCGCACACGCCGAAATGCGGGCACTTGGGTGTCACGCGTGCGTTGGAAGGCTGCAACACCTCGACCACATCAGCGAACTCATAACTGGGTTTGCGCTTGCGAGATTGATAAGTAACGGTTTCGCCCGGCAATGCACCATCGATGAAGATGACCTTGCCATCGACATGAGTAACGCCACGGGCTTCCTGATCCAGGGATTCGATTACAACAGCGGGATGATTTTGCTCTTGATTTTGCATGGGGGCGATTTTACAGGATATGCGGTACGGATGGCATGGCTGTCCGTGGAACGGGAATGAAGTTTACGCAGGCGACTTGTGAAATACTGGCAAGCAATCAACAATACATATATCAACAAGCGCCAAGGCAGAGATTCAATATGAAAAAACTCTTTTACATAGACTACCCACAAGAATCTTACGAAGGCCAGATGCACAGGTACCGCTGCGCCTTTTGCAAAGTTGAAACCACGACCATCAACGGCAATCTTGAAGGGCACCTGCCGAGCTGCGAATACCGCATCAAGATGGAAAAACAAGGCTATGACTGCGAAGGGTCATGCGCCGAACCGGCATCGCACGATACCGATGATTTTGATTGAGGATGATCGCTCACTGCAAACAAGAATGTAGGGCATAAATCGTGGCCTGTCCCTGATTATTCTGATTATTAGGTTAAAGATTGGCCATATTCGTCATTCACCGGTATGTGGAGAACGGCACATATGATGAAAATTGGGGAGCGTTAAGGTTTGAGGATGATGGGAATTTTGGGGAGGTTTGAAGGGGTGATGTCCACGTGGGCAACCAGTTGCCCACCCTACCCGGCTGGATTAGATCCGTATGCAGAAAGCTAGCCAAAATAAAAACCGCTTAAAGCGGTTTTTATTTTGCCAGATACGCATTACATTTGAATGATCAGCACCCAATGAAGCGTGCCTTCCGTATTTCTCAATGTGTAGCAAATATCATTACTAAATATCATTACTGACTATTGGTCATATTCAATCTGTTTAGCTCGTTCTACATAGTCTTGGTAAGCGGGAATAGCTGTAGCGGCTAATATACCAATCCCACCTATTACGCCAACCAAAAGAACTCCCCAAAATGACCATTTTTTTTGAACCCTGTTGAAGTGTTCAACGCTCTCCCATTTTTTATTTTTCCAAGCCCATTCGCGTCCTTTGAACCCCAAGATAATGGCCATAATGAAGCCTAAGTAAGGAACAATAGCTAGAAGTCCCCACCAAGTCCGGTTGCCTATAGCCCATATCCAATTAAAAAGGAATGCACCCCAAGACCAGCCTTTAATGCCATCAGGGATCGGTTCAACGTGACTATTTATGTTGAGTCCCTGGGGTGCGCCGCACTGAGGGCAGGAAGGTGCTGTCTCGTGAATTTCTCTCCCGCAACCCCGACAAAAAACCATAGCCATATTCTTCCCCTTTATTATTTTATTGCCTTAAATATCTAATCCGTTATGAGAATAATGCTGCCAGCCCACGTCCAAGCCCATAAATAATACCCATTAATAACCAACCGCCTATTATTAGATAAAGCACTATCAGCAGACTTTTAACGCCGTCTGCTTTATAAAACCCCCACATTTGAGGAAACCTAATTAATAAGTAACTAATGGTGTAAAGCATGCCGCCAATTACAATGCTGATTATGGCTGGTTGGCTCGTAATTCCGAGACCAAAAGAGGTGATGAATGCAGTAATGGAAATTAGTTTACCGATCGGCTCTAATGGATGCATGGCATATGATTTTGTTTAGTTAGTGGTTAATACTAGCAGAAATTTATCTGTATCTGCTCAGCCAGGTAGGGTGGGCAATTCATTGCCCACGCGAACAGCAAAATCCCCAAAACACCCTAGCCCCAAGCCGCCAGAAACTCCTGCCAATGCGGCAAGCCATATCCCTGTAACGTATCCCTGACCAGTTGCACCTCCTCATCGTAACGCTGCTTAGTCAATAATCCACGCATGAGTTGAAAGCGTAAAAAAACCAGATAAGTATTCGCAACATCGGTCTCACAATAATCGCGAATCGCACCGATCTCGCCGTTCTTGTAGGCATCCCACACCTTGCTGCCATCCATGCCCAGCTTGCCGGGGAAGCCGCACAGTTGGGCCATCTGGTCCAGTGGCGCATTGGCGCGGCCGCTGTACATCGCCAGCACATCCATCAAGTCCAGATGCCGCATGTGGTAGCGGCTGATGTAGTTGTTCCATTTGAAATCGCGGTCGTCA
>PHCM01000138.1 GCA_002842255.1 Betaproteobacteria bacterium HGW-Betaproteobacteria-2
CAGGTTCCAGCGTTGTGCCAGTTCATGTCCGGTCTGGATGGCTTTTTCCCGGCTGGTGATGCTGTCAAACCAGAACCAGGCGATGAACAGCATGAGAACAATGAGTGATATTTCCAAGAGATAACCCTGTTTCTGCGATATGTGAAATTTCCGTGAAAAACTTTGATGATCCGGAAGAATGTCCGATATTATTGGAGGCAGTTGATGATTATCAAGTTATATTTCTGAATCAAGTTGTAGACTGTACAAATGTCGAACGGCCAGTTCGCCTGGTTATGTATACAGTGACGTACCCGCACCCGGGTTGAATTGGATTGAGGATGGAAATGCATGGCTTCAAGTGGCGTGGCTGAAGTTTCACCTTTGATGGCGAATGAAACTATGACGGAAGGCCGTGAACAGGAGGCATTGAGCGCCTACCTGAATCTTTTGAAAATCAAGGGCGCGGATCAGGTTGCCCTCGACAAGCGCCAGAAGTTTCTGAGTCGGCTTTTTCCGGTAATGCGGGGAGTAGCGCATGAAGGTGCGGCATACCGGCAGGCGGTCGAGAAGGTCCTGAATGAAACCGGCAAACTGGAGTGGCCGTTCAGCCTGGCAGTTGCACGCGAATATTTTCATTTCTGGATTATGGATTTCAAATCCATCGCGGCACTGACCGCTGACGCCGAATTTAATGTGAATCCGATCGACTGGCAACCGGTCGATCTGGATATCAAATCCTTGTGGCAAACCCTGGACAAGGCCAAGTTCGATACGGCGGAGAACTGGCCGATCAAGGCCTATTCACTGGCATTGCGGCAGGCTGGCGCGGAGCAGGCGCTGGTGGATACGCGGGTCAAACTGGTGAAGATTTTGCTGATCCGCTTGCGCGATGCGCCACAGAAGTCGAGCAGGCATTACCGGATCGCTGTGGATGCTACCGTACCGTTGTTCGAGAAAAACGACACCCGGCGGCTGTTTTTTGCCGTTGTCCGCGAGTTCTATTATTTCTGGATTGGTGATCCAGATGCGGCGAGCCGCATCGGTCAGTCGCCGGCCACCACGAGTTACGTTTAGTGCGAGTTACGTTTGGTTAAAGTCACCTTAAGATTCAGCCAGCCAGGGTTTGACCAAACATGGCTCAATCGACTTTGCCAAGCCTGTCTTCCAGTACATCGCACAGCGTTTTCAGAATCTTGATGCGAGCATAGTTCTTGTCATTGGCCTCGATCAGCGTCCAGGGCGCATGTCCGGTACTGGTGCGATCCACCATGTCACTGGCAGCGATCTGATAGGCATCCCATTTATCCCGATTGCGCCAATCCTCTTCGGTGATTTTGTAGTGCTTGAATGAAATTTCCTGGCGCTCCTCGAAGCGTTTCAGTTGTTCTTCCTGGCTGATCTGCAGCCAGAATTTGACGATTAGCGTGTCATGCTCGATCAGTTGTGACTCGAAGTCGTTGATCTCTGCATAGGCGCGCATCCAGTCCTGTTCGCTGCAATAGCCTTCAACCCGCTCTACCAGTACGCGGCCATACCATGAGCGGTCAAAGATCGTGCTGCGGCCCTTGCCCGGAATATGACGCCAGAAGCGCCACAGGTATGGCTGCGCGCGCTCTTCATCAGTGGGTGCGGCAATCGGGATCACCTTGTAGAAACGCGCATCGATCGCATGCGTGATGCGGCGGATACTGCCGCCTTTGCCGGCGGCGTCGGCGCCTTCGAAGACGATGACCAGCGACATATCCTTGAACTTCGGGTGCCGGGTCAGCAAGTTGATCTTGCGCTGATATTTTTCCAGTTGTTTAGTGTAATCATCCTTGTCGAGAGACTTGCTCAGATCCAGTGTGTTGAGGATATGCAGGTGGTCGATTGGTTGCAGGATGGGGGCGGCAATACTCTTGCTGTTACCGTTTGTTTTGTTATCCAGCTGCTTTCTGATGGCATCCCGGATGTAGCTGCCGGCAGTCAGGTTGCGGTAATTGGCGTCATAGCCTTCGATGATGATCCATGGCGCATTGGCGGTGCTGGTTTCGCGGATGACATGCCCGCTGATCTGGCGGAACTTGTCATACAGTTTGAGGTGATGCAGATCGCGCTCGGTTACACGCCAGCTGGTTTTAGGGTTTTTCTGCAGATCGTGGATACGGGTTTTCTGCTTTTCCTTGGAAAGGTGGAACCAGAACTTGATGAGCAGGGCACCTTCGTCGGTCAGCATGCGCTCGAAGCGCACAATGTCCTCCAGCGCATTGTCCAGTTCTTCATCCTTGCTTTCGCCGTAGGCGCGGCTGATGATGGGCGCGGTATACCAGGAGCCGAAAAAGATGCCGATCTCGCCCTTGGGTGGCAGCTGGCGCCAGAACCGCCACATCGGCGGCCGGGAGGCTTCTTCCTCGGTTGGCGGGCCGAAGGCGCAGGTGGTGATGCGGCGCGGGTCCATCCATTCGTTGAGCAGGTTGGCGACTTCGCCCTTGCCTGCGCCGTCGACGCCACCGATCAGGATGATGACCGGGAAACGCTTGCTTTCCGCCAGGTCGAATTGCACATCCAGCAATGCTTCACGAAGTTTTGCCACCTCCTTTTTATAGACGTCCTTGGCAATTTTATGCCCCAGTTCTGCGGATTCGAACATGCTGGTTCCCTGATGGATGACAATATCGGTTTGATGTCATGTTGCATAAAACCGGCAGCCATGTAAATCGGATTATTGCTGCCGGTTCCGTCGCATCGGCATGCCATCGATCAACTGGAAATGTTCTGCAGGCTGACCTGATGTTTGCAAGTATGGAGTGGCCGGCCGGAAGTACGCTGATGATCAGCACCCGATGTTTCCAGAGTTCGGCTTCCAATGGATGATTATTTTGCGGAGTGGCATGAATGGTTGCGCATAAGAATGGTGCCAACAAGAACAGAAACTTGAATTTGTGCTGCAGCATGATGGTCATAGAGTCGGTGAGCAGATGTTTGATCAAATTTTATTTGTGGTAATTTTCAATGTATGAAAAGCCGCTGTGGTTAATGGCAGATATTGGGGAGAAGATCATGAAAATATTCAGTAGATTGATTTTGTCATTGGGCATGCTTGGTTTTATCAGCCATGTGAGCGCAGATCAGGCTTTAAGCTATGGCTCAGGCATTCATCTGCAGCAGGCGAAGCGCGTTGCCGAAGTTGCCGCTCGGGAAGCCAATCGACTGAATCTGAGAGTGTCGGTCGCCATTGTTGATACTGCCGGTCACCTGGTGTATTTCGAGAAGGCCGATGACACGCAAACCGCCAGTGTTGAAGTGGCGATCGCCAAGGCACGTTCTGCCAGCAACTTCAGGCGCCCGACCAAAGTGTTTGAGGATGCAGTAGTGGGCGGACGTACTTCCATATTGGGTTTACCCGGTGCAGTGCCGGTGGAGGGCGGGGTGCCTATCGTACTGAATAACAGGATCATCGGCGCGGTTGGTATCAGTGGTGCCAGTTCGGTCGAGGATGGTGTAATTGCAGCAGCTGCGGTCAGCGCCATTCAATAGTCACGGCGCTGTAATTTTCAGAAGTCCATTAAAATCAAGAAAAACAGAGCATAAACCGGGAGATTGTCAGTGATACCAACCGAGTACATCATCATCTATTTTGTGTCTTTGGGCATCTGTTCACTATCCACCATCTACAAGACAGTGAACTTCAAGAACATGTTCTGCCGACAGATCATGGGTAACATGTTCTGGAGCCTGATACCGGTGGTCAATACTTTCAAGGCGCTGCTCTGGATTCTGACGACCATCCTCAGCTATTTCAAAAAGAGAAACGACCAAAAGCAGGATATGGAGTGATTAAGCGCTGGAGGTTGGTGAGATGGGAATCAGGGCGTGTTGATCCGGGTTTGCATGCCCATGATCTTGTTTATGGCAAGTCTTGCCAGAGCAAAGGCACGCCGTTCCAGCATGGCTTGACGTTCACCTTCGTCGAACGGCAAGTAACGACTGCCGTGCGTCAAAGAGAAGCGTAATGAGGACTCCACATTGCTGTAAGCAATCATCATGTCCAGCAGTTTTTCTTCGTAAGTCAAATAAAGTGTGTGCATTCCAAGCAAGTCCCGGTGTAGTTT
This sequence comes from Betaproteobacteria bacterium HGW-Betaproteobacteria-2, assembly GCA_002842255.1. GTDB lineage: Bacteria > Pseudomonadota > Gammaproteobacteria > Burkholderiales > Methylophilaceae > UBA6140. The sequence goes on from PHCM01000138.1 coordinate 4,074, forward strand.
AATTGCCAGAAAACCCGATGTTATAGGGACATCATCGCTTTTTCTGCCCGCTTTTGACAACAGAAAGTTTTCAGAAGAATGATAATTGCACTAATTTTGTGCAATGCACTTTAGTGCGCACTAATTCTGTGCTTTCTCCGGTGAGTGTTTAAGTTAAATTTCATTAAAAACAATATATTGCAATATTGGCGCACTTTTTGCTCTATTCCGGCACACATAAAATTCCGGAGGAGATGCAAAAATGGAAGCATTGCAATCAGCAGGAGATGTCTTATTTATATTATTGGGCGCGATCATGGTGCTTGCCATGCATGCCGGTTTTGCTTTTCTGGAAGTCGGTACGGTACGCAAAAAGAATCAGGTGAATGCCCTGGTGAAGATCATGGTGGATTTTTCCATGTCTACCATTGCCTATTTCTTTATCGGCTACAGTATTGCTTATGGCGTCGATTTCTTTCAAGGCGCTGAGGCACTTTCCGGCAAGAATGGTTATGACCTCGTCAAGTTCTTCTTTTTACTGACTTTCGCTGCGGCGATTCCAGCGATTGTTTCCGGTGGCATCGCCGAACGTGCCAAATTCAATCCGCAACTGGCTGCAACTTTTGCATTGGTCGGTTTTGTCTATCCCTTCTATGAAGGCATCGTCTGGAATGGCAACTTTGGCATTCAGGAACTGATAGAGACCAGTTTTGGTGCTCCGTTCCATGATTTTGCCGGCTCAGTGGTGGTCCACGCCATGGGCGGCTGGATTGCACTGGCGGCAGTAGTGTTGCTGGGTGCCCGTATCGGGCGTTACAGCAAGGATGGCCGCTTGCACGCGTTTCCGCCTTCCAACATTCCCTTTCTGGCATTGGGTGCCTGGATACTTACGGTGGGCTGGTTCGGCTTCAACGTCATGTCCGCACAGGCAATAGAAGGCATCACCGGCCTCGTGGCGGTCAACTCGC
>PHCM01000139.1 GCA_002842255.1 Betaproteobacteria bacterium HGW-Betaproteobacteria-2
TGAAGCAGGAAGTCGTCGCCATGCGCGAGAAGATGCTGGCCGCGCATCCCAATCACAGCGAGATATTCGACCTCAAACATGACCGCGGCGGCATCATCGATGTCGAGTTCATGGTGCAGTATCTGGTGCTGGCCCATGCGTACCAATATGCCGAACTCACCGCCAACTCTGGCAATATTGCGTTATTGATGAAACTGGGCGAACTGGGTCTGATCGACGTTAAGCTGGCTAAGGATGTGGCAGCTGCCTACCGGCAATACCGCAGTCTGCAGCATGCACTCAAGTTGCAAGGTGAAAGCAAGGCGAGAGTCGATGCAGCGTCGGTGACGCAGCATATGGAAGCAGTGAAGAAACTATGGCAGGAACTGTTCGGCTGATCGCGCTAGAAGTGCGGCATGTTGGTGAAAGCGGGCATTTGACGGAAGCCCTGCTTGATCAAGGTGAATTCGACTTTTTAGCCTTGTGCCGGATTTCATCGATGGTTTCTGCTATCTGCGATTTCAGTCTTTCGTCCTGACCGGCAAGATTCATGGCTTTTTCCGCTGCTTGCATGGCGCTTTTTGCATTACCTTGCTCCAGCAACACATGCGCCAGATTATTGTGCGCTGCGGCAGAATCCGGGTGTGCAACGATAGCCTGCTGGAATGCCTTTGCAGCGCCATCCAGATCACCGGTCGCATAGCTGCTGTTGCCCAGGCCCATCAGCAGTACCAGGTCATCGGGCCAGCGTTCTACGGCAGCAGCGTAGGCCGTCCGGGTGTGGATTGCCGGAGCGGTCTTTTCAAAAGCGAGCAGACCCTTGATGACGGTATCGGAACCGCTGCTGGCCGGCAGTTTTCCGGGTGGCAGTGCGACAAAGGCCCAATGCTGACTCCGCGCCCAGGTGCGCTCGAAAGTGCTCAGTGTCATTTCAAGGCGCTCAAAAGTGCCTGAGCGTAACCAGATCAATTCCCTGTCCAGGTCATAGCCAACGGCAACCGCATAATGCCAGGTTGGCGCCCAGGAAAGTCCCAGGTTCTGCATGACTACGACGACATTGCCGGCTGATATCTCCTGCAAAAGCGCATCCAGTCTGGGTGGAATCTGGATCGCCAGTGCGCCATGCCGGCGCGCTGCGGCCAGCATTTCTATCTGCAGGCTACCCTCGCGGCTGGGAATATAGACTTCCGGTGTGAGTTGTTCAGGCGTGACGCGGATATCAATGGTGTTCAATGCCGTAGCCAGTGCTGCTGGCCCGCACTGATATAACTCCTGCGGGAAGAATGGGGTCTTCGTCAGTTCATTGTGCCTGGGTAATTGCGTGTTCTGTGTGACTTCGCGTACGCCTGGTGCAGCACACGAGGCCAGCACAAATGCCAAAGCCAGTATGAACCCTCTCAGGTACATACTGGCTTGCTCTGGTCTTGCGAACAATCGAGCTTTAACGAACAGAGCGGGTGAACGGGAAGATTTTGGTGAAGCCAAGAATGTCTGTAAGCAGCAATACGAGGAAAATCAATACAATGGCACCGATAAAGGCATTACCGCCAGCAGGGGCGTTATCGATTTGCGCTGCTACAGTACTGGCTTCTTCGTCAGTCAGCGCAGCTACGCGTTCCTTGGCTTGGGCAGGGTCGATGCCGCGTGCAACCATGGCTGCTTGCACATCTTCACGGGAAAGCGCAGCGATGATGCGTTCACGATCCTGTTCGCCGCTGGAAGTTACCGCCGATGCGGCAACTTGCTCCGAACTGATCATGGCGGCCTGCACGGTGTGAATGGAACCTGTAAACAGGAAGGCTGCTGCAACAAAGGCACTGAAAAAACGTTTGATGTAATTCATGACTGGTACTCCTTTTTGATTGAATTTTCTAAATATCCCCGATGAAATATCCCCGAAAATCTAGTACCGAAAACGGTTTTTTTAAACCTCTTCGTACAGCTGACAGCGTGCCCGTTTTCGAGAGCACATATTATTATGATTAAAGTTGAACAGCGAATACAGGCTACCACATTTATCTGTTTTTGCTAATTATTTCAGTAGATTAGAGAATCTGTGTGATAGAGGACTTGCAGCCTGATTATGTTAGCCAATTTTATTGATTTTTGCTGCTGATTTTCACGTCGGGTTTCACTTGCGGTGCGACGGTTTAAAACAAATTACGGCTGGATATCAAATCTGTAGCGTGAGAAGTAAAATCGGAGCAGAATCAGGGATGCAGTACTTCCGGCTGACCCACCCGGGCGCTGCGGTTTTCAAGTGATTACAACAATTTGGCACTATCCATAATCAGCGGAGACTGAAGGATGAATACATATCAGGCAATCAGGAATCAACTGAATCTCACCGTCGGTGAGTCGGTGAGATTCATGCGCGAATGGCGGCATCTGAGTCAGCATCAGCTGGCGCATATTACCGGCATTCCGCAAGGTACTATTTCGGCCATTGAACATGGCCGCGTCAACATCGGCGTAGAGCGTGCCAAAGTGCTGGCGCGAGCGCTCAAGTGTCATCCAGCCGAGCTGGTTTTCCCGGATTGGGATGTTGAGCAGGAATCCAGTGAGCAGGGTTCTGTAGCTTAGTGCGAGCACGCCCTAGTGGCGCTGCATAATCGCCGCGCGCCAGATTTCTATTTTTTGCTGCAGTGACAATACCGCATGTGCCGGGCTGGTCGAAGGCAGGCGCACATATTGCAATGCTTTATGTCTGCCTTGTTTTAAAACATGCTGGCGGTAGCTGCGCTCGGTCATGCCACCGTTGAAACACACCAGCCTGATATCCGGGTGACCGGCAAAGAATCCATCAAAATCATTTACTTCCACTGAGTCGTTCTCTATCGCAGTATCCAGGCTGCCCTTGCGGTGGCAACTGTGCAGCACATCCCACAAGGCGATGTCCGCCTGTTGCAATGCCACCAAGCGTTCTGCATAAGGTGCATCCGGCGCGAACCCCAGCATTTCTGCCATGATTGGCCAGAAGGCGTTGCGCGGATGGGCGTAATATTGACCCGCTGCAAGTGAGGCCTCGCCGGGGATGCTGCCAAGAATCAGTATTTTCGCAGAGGGATTGGCGACAGGGGCGAAGCTGGTAATGCGCGGTTTCATCGGCTTGTAGCCGTTCAGTCAGGTTTTGCTGTTGAGCGGATATCGGCCTCGGCGGAGCCTTCGGCAAACCGGAGATTGACCGGGTCTCCCGCCGCAATCTGGCTGCTTGCACGCACGATCGCGCCATCGCGGGTCTGCACCAAGGCATAGCCCCGGTTCAGCACGGCGTTGGGGTTGAGATGCTGCAGGTTGAGCGAGAGGCGCAACAGTTTTTCCTGTTGCCGTCCCAGTAATTGCAGCATTGAGTTTTGCAGGCGAGTGCCGAGTTGTGCCAGACTCTCCTGCTTGTGCGTCAGTTGCTGGGCGGGGGAGAGCAGGCGGCGGGCGAGAAAATCCAGCTGCTGCATGTAGCGGTTGAGTTTGTAGCTCATGCTGCGCTGCAGGCTTTGCTGCTGTTGCAGCAGGGTGTTGAGCAGGGCTTCGCGATTGGGTGAGGCCATTTCGGCGGCGGCGGTCGGTGTCGGTGCGCGGCGGTCGGCAGCGAAGTCGGCGATGGTGAAATCGGTCTCGTGGCCGACACCGCTGATGACCGGCATGCTGCAATTGACGATGGCACGCGCGACGATTTCCTCGTTGAACTGCCACAAGTCCTCAATGCTGCCGCCGCCCCTACACACAATCAGCACATCGCATTCGGCGCGCCTGCTGGCGGTTTCAATGGCGTTGGCAATCAGATTGGCTGCGCCCTTGCCTTGTACCGGCGTCGGGTAGATGACGACGGGAATGCCGGGCATGCGGCGCCGGAGCGTGGTCAGGACGTCATGCAGCGCGGCGGCATCGGCCGAGGTGACGATGCCGATCTGTTTCGGGAAGGCAGGAATGGCGCGTTTTCGCGTTTCGTCGAACAGGCCTTCGGCCTGCAGTTTCTGCTTGAGCTTCTCGAAGGCTTCGAACAGCGCACCCAAACCTGCACGTTGCAGGAACTCGATGGTCAGCTGGAAGTCGCCGCGTGCTTCGTACAGCGTGACCGTGGCGCGCGCCTCGACCTTGTCGCCTTCCTTCGGCACCCAGTCCAGATAGCTGTTGCGGCCGCGGAACATGACGCAGCGCACCTGTGCGCCGCTGTCCTTTAGCGAGAAATACCAGTGGCCGGATGCGGCGCGGGTCATGTTGGAGATCTCGCCGCTGACCCAGAACAGCGGGAAATTGCGTTCGAGAATATCGCGGGCCATGCGGTTGAGTTCGCTGACGCTGAGAACTCGTGCAGTTTGTGGGTTGGCTTGTGGGGTGTCTGCCATGATTCGAATCCGTTACAATTGCCTCATTATATAGTTGAGTGCGCCTCATGTTACCCAAATGCCTGACCAATTTCTTCGGTGGCCGAACCGGCTATGTTCTCGGTTTTCTGGCCAGTTTCGGTTTCGTCGCCTACGGCCTCTACATCCAGCAGCGCTACAACCTTGATCCCTGTCCGCTCTGCATCTTCCAGCGCATCGCCTTTCTGGTCATGGGCGGTTTCTTCCTGCTTTCCGCGCTACATAACCCGGGCAATACCGGGCGCAAGGTCTACGGCGTTCTGCATTTTGCGGCGGCGGTTACCGGCATCGGCATTGCGTTGCGGCATATCTGGATACAGGCCAACCCGGAAAAGGTGATGGCCGAATGCGGCGCCGGTTTCGATTACATCTTCGAGACCTTCCCGCTGAAAAAAGCGCTGGACCTGGTATTCAAGGGAACGGGCGAATGCTCTGCGATGGACTGGACCATGTTCGGCCTGACCATCCCGCAATTGTCCCTGATCGCTTTCATCGGGCTGGCGGTCTACGCGGTCTGGCTCGCTTTCCTGAGGAAACGCTGATTAAATGAGCGAGCGGGATGAAGTGCAACCGCAAGGGTCGTGTCCGTCAAGACGGCTGCCAA